>VXSC01000030.1 GCA_009838195.1 Rhodothermaceae bacterium
TGGATCGCGCTAAGGTAGCGCTAATCAGGCAGAACCGTCCTGCTATAAGATCTAAGTTCAGTTTCAACGTGGCTCGCGGCATTCCCTCACGATCTATACCCAATTGCATGACGCTCATAATGAAACCTTTACGTAACGTGGTGGTAGGGGTGGCATTGGTAGGAAGCTTTTCTAATTGGATTCTATCCAACTCCAGGTAAATCAAAAGTATTTGGCGACATGGCCGTTTCGACACATCAATCCGTTGACATTCAGACCAATCAAGCCAAGAAAGCTTCAAAGAATGGCATACCAGAGGCCACAGGATCTACGAAGAATGAAATGAAATCGGAGTCTTGCCCGATTTCTAGGCGGATCATCAAAGAAATATCGGTGGACAGGCGGAAGGCTATGGAGATGTTGGCAGATTTGTAACCATCACTACCACATAACATGGGATGACGCGATTGATGCCCATGATGAAGCCCTTGTTGATGGTGGAGCGCCGGGTATTTTGAATGAGCACGCGATTCGGTCAGCTTTGGCACGGCCGTATCACGGGTATTTTAAGTCTCTCCATGAGAAGGTTGCTGCCCTGATGCATGGGATTATTTCCAATCACGGATTCATAGACGGAAACAAACGAACCGCATTTTATCTGGCGGAACTGCTTATTAGAAGGAGTGGATGCAAACTATTGGCCAGCAATGATCTCATGGTCGATATGATTACATCTGTTGCTCGTGGAGAAATGACTTTTGAGGAGTTGACAGAGTGGCTTCGTGAACAGATTGTATCCGTTGAGAACCCTTAATTGGATTGGATATTTGTGAAGGTTAGAGTATGCATAATCGTGGGCAGAGCATTAACGATAGAACATTGCGCGCATGACTCTTCGGCCTTAATTTTGAGATGAGTCATTAGCCTGGAGCTAAGGAGTTAGTGGAGATGGATGGAGGCGTCAAGTGTACGGCGCCAATACCCTCGGAGGGTTTCAAACCTCACAGGTCGAAGGCTTTGATCAACTAGTCTGACTGGCTATGTTCTATCACCACCTGATATACGGTGCCATCAGATCCGATACAGCCTACGAGCCGCTGGGTGAGGATTGGTTTTCGAAATGATTTACGAATCATGTTGTAGAGGAAAGCAATTGGATTAGCATAGGCGCCGATGCCAGTCTATGGTTGCATTTAAGCTTCCAATGTAACATAAGGGTAATTATGTTACATTAATGAAAACGAATACTCTGAACTTGATATGGATTCTGGGCTCTCTTGGGAATATATGGTTTAGCTACTTGATGACCCACCGTTTACGGCACACAAGATCGCATTCCTAACGTCGGGTATGCGGACGGAACGTCAAACGAGGAGGATTGGGTTACTACTGTTAGATAGACTTCACTTTATCCAAGGCGTAATCATACAGATAATTCTTCTGTTCCTTTGTCAATGTCTGACCTGTAAAGTAAAGATGTGCTGCTAAATCGTCTTTCTTTACTTCCCATAGCCCCTCAGGGATACTAATATTTGTTTCAGGATGCGTCCTGTTCATCTCTAGAGACAGTCTTTCAAAAGATCGATATACTGGGTCTCCAGATTTTCTTGTCATAAGTAGAACGTGCTGTGGTGTCAAGCTCATGATTTTACGATAACTTGACGGATCAACGTGGATATCTCAAAATTGATTCACGGTTTTGGTGTTGTAAAGAGGTGGAATTGTAACTCATCTTGTATTTCGATTGGGGACCTTTAAACTTAGATTCAGGTTGTTACCCCTTCACGTTTGGGATGGCGGTCTGGCGGTTATCAAGCCCGTGAATCGTCTGTGAGGCTATGTAAAACCTGTCTACAGGTACCGAACGGTGAGACGTCAAGGAATCCCGTGCTGATTATAGTTTGAGTTATAATTCCCTTATCTTACACCGAGTATGGCATTGATGCGGGCCTTTGAGTAAATTGACGCTTAGGTCCCGCCAGCGAAGTATGGCATCTTATTGGCGGACAGTAAGTGATTTTCAAATTGGTAAATGAATCAACAAACTGCAGAAAAATTCTCGTTCCAGTTGCCTCGATGCAATCCGAATGATTATGATCGAATTACAAAAGAAATGGGAAAACGTATTGGCAAAGACACGGTTGATTTTGGGTTTGAGATCCTTGTTGAATCTAGCCAGAGATCTGATGGTCGATACTTAAGTCTTAGTTTTCCAGCAGATATTCCCATCCACCCAGAAGTCCTTTTGAGGCTCCACCATATTTTTCAAGTTACACTGGAATCCGTTCTTTCTGATCTTGAAATTCAGCCAATTGGATCTTAGGATTGGGCAGTACAGCTCCAGCATATAGGCCCGGACGAAGCTCCACTTCCTAACAAGTCAGAGCACTAGCTCCGCAATGAACCACAAGATCGTCTTGGACTATTGAATGGGGAACATGCGGCCTAATATCTCCCTGAATAGGGCCCTCTACTAGTTTTAGGAAAATCGATACAATGAACCAGTTGGTGGCTGGAGCGTCCCACGGTGGTTGATATCAATTCCTCAACAACAACTTTAAAATGGCCGGATTATCCGAAAATCATGTTCCTGAAATCACAGTGCAGGAACTCAAACATCTCATCGACAAGGATGAGCAACCCTTTATTCTTGATGTTCGGGAAGAATGGGAATATTCGACTGTGAATCTGGGCGGACACCTGATTCCCCTAAAACAACTTTCGGATCGATTGGATGAACTTGAACCGCACCGGAAAGACAATATGATTGTAGTTCATTGTCGGTCTGGAGGTCGATCAGCCCAGGCGGTCAGGTTCCTGCACGCTGCCGGTCTCACAAATACGAAGAATCTCCGCGGAGGTACTCTCGCGTGGAGCAAAGAAATTGACTCAAGTTATCCAACCTATTAAGTCTTCTAAAACTGCGACACCAATCCATGTAATTACAGGCCCTACCGCAACGGGTAAGACGGCCCTGGGCTTGAGATTGGCTCAAGCTCTGGATGGTGAAATTATTTCTGCTGACAGCCGCCAGATCTATAAGGAACTCACGATAGGTTCGGCAAAGCCCACCGCCGATGAATTAGCGCAGGTTCCCCATCACTTCGTTAACGAATTAAATCTTGGTGAACCATATTCTGCCGGCTTATTTGCCGAACAGGCCTCTGTACGTATTGACGAGGTTTTAGCACGCGGCCGTGTGCCAGTTGTAGTCGGTGGCTCCACACTCTACCTGCATGCACTTGTACATGGCTTGTCTCCAACAGCACCCTCTGACCCAGATGTACGGACAAACATTGAGAAACGACTTGAAGAACTTGGGAAAGAGGCTCTATATAAGGAGCTTTCGAAGATAGATCCATTGTCAGCCAGCACGATGGATCCAACAAAAACATCCCGCTTGGTGCGTGCACTTGAGGTTTTTGAGCTCACCGGTACGCCTCTATCCAAATTTCATGGCCAACCCACACCGCCTTCCCATGAATTTTGTGTCACGGTACTTACGCTTGAGCGCCCTACCCTTTACCAGCGAATTGAACAGCGAGTAGATCGAATGCTGGAAGAAGGGCTTATGGAAGAGAATCGCCAGATTCGAGATCTGCAATTGGATCGAACATTACCTGCCTTAAAATCAATCGGTTATCAGGAACCGTTGGCTTATTTGGATGGCCACTGTAGCTGGAGTGACATGGTCGAACTCATTAAACGAAATAGCCGGCGCTATGCGAAACGACAATTGACTTGGCTTCGTCGCTATGAGACATATCGTCAAATTTACGCGCAAAGCCCAACTGACGAGTTGCTGGAAACAATCCTGGCTTCACCACAACCATGACTTTATCTCATCCAGAAAACCCAATCGCCCGATTCATTCCCCTGAGTGATTGAGCAATAGAGCAGATCAGGCTGGTTCGGAGCTGGGTTGGAGAACGAATCCAGCCGAAGTGAAAAGAACCATGTTAGATTCAAATTCAGCGAGCATGTTAGCTTTGTTGGTAAGGAATAATTCGCGCCATTGCTGCGAGGTTCTGAAGTGTAAGTCTTCTTCCTGGGCATTCATCTTCCCAAATGATCTTAGGCGATTCGCCAATCGGTCCAGGATCGCTAAAAGTTTGTTCTGGAAGGATGTTGTATATACGGACTCAACTACGATTACTCTGCTTCGACAGACACGCATCGCCTCACGGAGTAGCATTTCAGCGTCTTTTGCATGATGTAATACGTAGTAGAGCAGTACCACGTCAAAATGCTTTGAAGGCCATGGTAAGGGCCCCTGTTTTAATGAAATATGGGGAAGATCTGTTTGATTCATCGAAACAACATCGGCAAGTGAGACACTTGCTCCCAATCCCTTTTGGATGGATTCTCCTACATACCCCTCGGCACAACCTAAATCCAGAACGGTCATTGCACCAATATCTTTCGGGAAAAATGGCTGGATTCTTTTGAATTTTTTACTCGCCCTTGCACGCATCAGACTCTGCAACCATCTTGGAGCATATCGAAGTGTTCCAGCAATGCCCCACCCTGCCCATCCAACAATGACGAACGTCCAATACGGGCCACCCACATAAAGGAGATAGGTCCCTATGGACCATACTCCAAGCCAAATCCAATGCCACCCGTGAGCTTGTAGGCTTGCGGTCAAAAACAACGGAACGAGCAGGTACCAAGGATGAACGGTTGTGCTCAAGACAAGATAGCAGCCTGTTGTAACGAGCATTGCACGTGCCAAAGACCAGCGCTGCAACAGATCCAAGATGTACAAAACTGGGATACTGCAAAGAAATATTAACCGCAGGAAAGGACCCAATTGCTTACTCCAATCCTCTCCGGTTAGCCACTGCAATGCAGATTTCAGGCTATAGTAAAGGCCGGAATTGAATTCAAAAAATCGAGCATACAGATCAAGTGATCCTGAAACGTTAGGTAGGACATATGGGGCGGCAAATGGGAGTGCAAGTAGAATTGCTGTGATTGCGCCCGGCCAGACAGCATTCCAACCATACCGCCTCCACAGGTATGGGAAAAAAAGAAATGGAAATAATTTGATCCAGCCTCCAATTGCAAGAAAAATAGAAGCCCACCTCCCGTGATTATTCTGGGCCAGATAAATCACCAAGATCAGTGCCAACAGAAGTGCCGACTCTGTATGAGCCTGGCCCGCTGTTTCCAGAATGACAACGGGATTCCATGCATATAAAAGGACAAACCCCGCTGAAACAAGCCGAGCCAGTATCAGGATGGCGAATAGCTCGGCTAGAATCAATAATCCTTTGATTAAATAATAGCTCAGAAACCCATCGGGTTGATGCCATGCAGTTCCAAACCAAAAAATCAATTGTGAAACTGGTGGATATACACTGATAAAGGATTTAGAATTCAGGCGCTCAAAGGCGGTATCCTGGTGAAGATCAAAAAGAGATGCGTCTTCTGGAGCGAATTTGTATGGATTTATGCCTTCATGCTGAACAACCCCATCCCATACATAGCGGTAGGCATCATCCGAAAGAGATGGCGGAAGGCCTATGAGAGATAGCCGGAACAGGAAAGCATATACGAGGACCGTTTTAAGGGAAAACTTTCCTATACGCCAGCACAATATCCAGCACACACTCCCAAATATGACCAAACCAAATACGAGAGGGAGATGTCCTCGATCAATAGAGACAAGTCCCAACACAAAAATTGAAGTACATAGCCCAACATGGAACATCCACTGCCATACTGGAATTGACCGCAATAGAGCAATCATTGGCTGTACTATCTTATTGATTGTGCTCCGCTTTTGCTACCATGGAATGATCAACATTACCATGGGGCTGTCAGTAGAATGTGGCCCCCGTGAAGTGAGGGGGCGAGTTGGGAAAATTGACGTAAATTTCTTCTTGGAAGCGCTTCCATACCCTTAATCATCTTTACCAAAATGATACATCCTAAACCAGTTTTGGGCAGAGAAACATTCTTTGTCAGCTTAGCGGCTCTAATTCTTGTTATACTCTCGGCTGGAGTTTTATTCCTTCCGTCGACTGCGCCTCCAGTAGACCGCGGTCTGAAATCTGAAAAATCTAAGTTTATCAAGGATCGGTTTGGTTATCCAGACAAATTCCAGGAGTATTTTGCAGATATTGAAGGACTAAATGATGGATATGCCCCCTACCCGCCCGGGCACAAAATGCGGGAGTTCCAAAAAGCGATTTTGAGAAATGCGAAGCGTGGTCGCGGCACAACCACGTTAAACTGGGTTGAGCGTGGACCAGGTCATGTGGGCGGGAGAAGCCGTGCAATCGTACAGGACCTGACGGATCGTTCCGGGGATACATGGTATGTTGCTTCCGTGGGGGGAGGCGTATGGAAGGCCCGTCGTTCCGAGTCGTTCGGGCTACAAAAGATCGAATGGACGCCGCTGACCGACCATTTGCCCAGTCTTGCAGCAACCACTTTGGATGTATCTCAAAGTAATCCCAACGTGGTATACTTCGGGACCGGAGAGGGCTTTAGCAATGTTGATGCCAGTACCGGAGTTGGAATGTTTAAGTCAACGGATAGTGGAGAAACCTGGACCCATTTAACCGCATCGGCTGTAAGTGTGGATCAGGACTGGCGTTTTATTAACCGACTCGCGATACATCCCGACAATCCAGATATTGTTATTGTCGTAACCAACGGGGCAATATTCCGCACTGAAAATGGAGGAGAGTCGTTCGAAAAAGTCTTAGACACTGGCAGGTTGCGCGTACAGGATCTGAAGGTTAACAAAGATAATTTTAACATTCAGTTTGCGTCAGTCAACGGAACTGCGATTATTAAATCTACCGACGGTGGGAACACATGGGAAGACTCATTTAGAGGTTTCGTATATGGTGCAGGGCGGATTGAGCTGGCGATTTCTGAATCCAACCCTGAAGTTATCTGGGCTTCAGTTCAGGGTCTTGGTGGGAATCGAGTAGGTACTAGTCAACAAGGGCTGCAAGCCCCAATCTCAGATCTCTATCGTTCTGTAGATAACGGGAATACCTGGCGTCTGATCGAATTTTCCAGAGATACACCCTCTCAGGCTAATACTTTTCTAGGTGTTCAGGGGTGGTATAACAATTCAATAGCTGTTCACCCATATTCTCCAGACACCGTATATGTTGGCGGCGTCTTCCGCTGGAAAGCATGGGTCAATAATGATGCCACGTTTGAGACTGGAGGCATCACTCGCTTCGAAAATAGTACCCCCTTTCTGGTCTTTCAGAACTTTGGGGCTCCGTTTGCAGGTGGTGCACTGGATGTAGGCTATTTAGACGACGGTGCCCAAGATATTTCCATAAGCGAAATGACATCTGTTGAGGTTCGCTTTGGACCTGGACTCACCCAAATGGCACATCGATTTACTGTACCTCCCAACGGTGGTATCAATGCAGACGGGGGGGCAGGCATTACGTATCCTGAATACATGTATGCTGACTATGTTGAGGTCCCGTTTCAGGTTTGGGATACGGACAGCAACCGGCAATTGATGGTCTCATTCCGAGATCAGGCCAATGATGGAGAATGGAGCCTCATCTCTCAAAATACCGACGGGCCTGGAGAGACACACAGCAGAGAATATATTTTTATTTCAAAGTATGACTATAACGCTTCCGCACCCAAGGCTGAGTATACAGAAAATGGGGGATTCAGTCAAGGTCTTATGTATTTTTTCTGGCCAATTCTCGCTCCGGATTTGGAAGAAGAATGGGACCCTAGCTCCCCTCCAGCTGGAATTTTAGACATAGACTTTGGTGCCATAGAGGGGCAGTACCGCAGTACGGAACTGTGGGAAAATGGGAACGTCCACGTAGATCATCATGCCCTTACGGTTTTGCCGATTAATCCAAGTACGAATGAGTTCCGTATCCTGAATGCAAATGATGGGGGTGCGGCCTTTACACTTGACAGCGGAGAGAATTGGGTCGAGGGAGACGAGACTCCAGGTTTCAATACAGCACAGTTTTATGACGCAACCAAACATCCAAATCTTCCAAGATATTTTGGGGGTACACAGGATAACGGCTCTTGGCTCTCTGGATTTAGCCCCAGCAGTCGTCGTGGATGGCCGAGTGAAGAGGCGCTGCCTGGAGATGGGTTCGATGTGGTCTGGAAGTCCTCTGATTCGTTGATGGGGTCAATTCAAGGTAATTTGATCGCACGATCGCTTGACGGCGGCGGTGGGGATTGGTTTGTTGCCGGTAACATTCTTAATTTTGAAGGACAATTTCTGACATCCATTGGATGGACACCAGAGTCAAAGGACGCTGTCTTTTCAATATCGCCCGAGGCTGGCCTACTTCGATCACTTAATTTCGGGCAGAATTGGGATGCGATTCGGCCTCCAGAGGCTGCAAAATGGGGAGGAGGAAATGGCGGCAGAGTGCGTGTTTCTCTTGCGGACCCCTCAATTGTTTGGGCAGGATATAGGTTGACGCAAACAGGTGGCGGCAGAGTGCTTCATGTATCTGAAAATGCCCTAACCCCTCTTTCTGAAATAGAATTCCGACCGGTCACTGCTCCCAGCTTTGCACCGTCGGCCCAAATTGCTGGATTAGCAACGCATCCCTTTACTCATACTACAGCTTACGTCACATTTGGCGTTGGATGCCAGCCTAAAGTGCTCCGAACTGAAGATCTGGGAAATACCTGGGAAGATCTTTCAGGATTTGCTGGCAATGATGAAGGTACCTGCGAAAGTACAAACGGATTTCCCGATGCTAGGGTATATGACCTTGAAGTCTTCCCTGACATACCGTGGGTTATTTGGGCAGCGACTGACATGGGAATCTTTGAATCGCGTGATCATGGCCAAACTTGGGCTTATGCAGATAATGGATTGCCTGCTGTCAGCGTGTGGCGTATCCGTATTGTTGATGATGAAATTGTCCTTGCCACACACGGCCGTGGAATATGGAGCTTAAACCTCAATGAGGTCCAAACAGACATAGAACGTGTTGCCAACGAGATTCCAGATTCGTTTGAACTGCTAAGTAATTACCCAAATCCGTTTAATCCGAGTACGACAGTCAGCTTTAAGGTCGCAACCCAGAGCCATATTCGCCTGACTGTATTTGATATGCTCGGACGTAAAGTCACGACTCTAACGGATCAGCCGTATACTGGTGGGATACATCAGGTTGAATGGGATGCTTCGGCGATGGCAAGCGGGCAATATATTTATCGCATGGAGGCAAATGATAAACTGATCGGTGCCAAAGCCATGGTGTTAATCAAGTAATCTCTTTGTGCCGCAGGCTACGTTTGGCAGTGAAATATCAAACGTAGCTTGCGGCCTTGTTGCTCAACATGGACCTCGTCTGCCATGGTTCGCATGAAATACTGTCCCCGGCCATGATCGGCCAATCGATTTGCCTCCGTCAGCGGATCACGCTGTGTCCAGTCTATACCATCACCCTCATCGGTCACAATTAGTTCGATCCGATCTCTCTCCTTAACCAAGTGGAGGGTTGCCTCTTTTTTTTCATCCCACTGGTTTCCGTGTTCCATTGCATTAGTCAGGGCTTCGCTCGCTAGGAGGATAACCCGGTAAGCTAAATTATCGTCTAAGTCCAGCGTGGGTACAAAATCCTGCAATGCCTCAACCGCATTGTCCAAATTTTTAAAGCTGGACGGTAATTTTAGTTCAAGCTTTTTCTGATGCATACTCTCCCCTACCCTATGGCGTTTTAATTACGGAGTTCAATACCCCGGCTAACATTTCTGTAAGACGATTACGACTAAACATAGATACAAAGGATTCATCGGGACTGGGGAAATTCTCTTTATTCCAATCGCTTGTTATTTGGTTGAGCGCTTGGATCACATCAGCTTCACTTTCCGGCTTGACTATGTATGCTGCTCCATAACGGAGCAATGTCTGACGGGCAGTCCCTGGTGGAACCAGTGCCAGTATAGGTTTTCCAGTCCCCATGTACTCATATAATTTACCCGTTGAGATACCTGATGAGCCCGGCCTGCTGCCAATGGTCATCCACAATACATCTGCTTCCTGCTGCAATTCAGCGACATGGGCATGTTGTACGTATCCCACGTATTGAACGACATCTTCTAATTTCAGGGTCCGAATCAGATCCGTGAACCCATTTGGTACGAGGCCAGCAAAGATCGCTGAGATTTTGGGGCGCATCGCAGGATTCTTTTTCAAAAACCCGCTGATGCCTCTCAAAAAATACTCTGGTGTCTGAGCATCGTAAAAAACACCTGTATAGACAAGTTTCAGCTTCTCACGCGCACGTATCTTTACAGGGGCCTCGTATTCATCGAATCCATGAGGGATGACCTCTCCCCTTATGTTTTCACCGCGATGCCGTTTCTCTAAGGCATCTAGGATTGGACGGTTGATTGTCGTAATTGCGGATGATTGTATCAGAACCTGTCGCTCCTGTTGAATATGCAGCCTCCGATGGAGGGCTGTTGGGTAGATATGTCTCGGATTACCTACCCAGTCGTCACGAAAATCTGTGATTAAGGGAAGTTTTAGTGTTCGGGAAAGTTTCCTCCCAATCAAGTGACCGGTATAGGGCGGCGCGCTGGAGAAAACGGCATCGAAGCGCTGGGCTGCTGCCTGACGTAAGCCTGCACGTAGTGCAAATAGCTTCCATCCCAATTTATTGTCCGGGATGAAAAGCCAATTGCTAATGTAGGCTAGCGTCTGTCTTCTTGTTTCTTGAGGTAACCGGACGGTAGCACCCGAGCGAAAGAGCCGTGTTGGATCAAGGCTCTTTGTGCGTATGACACGAATACCTGCATCTTCAATGGGAGACCACAGCGATTTATCATGAGCAAAATATCCCCCCGGCTTTGCTGTAATGACGGTCGGTTGCCATCCATATTCCGGTAAATGGCGTACGAATCCTGCAACTCGCTGGACTCCACTCAATCCGAGTGGAGGGAAGTAATATGCTACGACCAGTACATGTCGCATCCAATACGCTCAGATAGTTATCAGGTCGCGCTCAATGTGGGATAACCGCTCACAGGCGGACGAGCCAATCACCACTGTATCCTCAATTCGAATTCCAAATTTGTCCGGCAAATAAACCCCGGGCTCAATTGTAACCGTATGTCCTTTGAGTAAGGTGGCTGATGAGTTCGCCGAAATACGGGGCCATTCATGGACTTCTAGGCCAATGCCATGCCCAGTACTGTGGCTGAAAAATTCTCCCAACCCCTTTGAGGTCAGAATGGATCTAGCTGCTTGATCAACCTCCGAAGTTTTAATGCCATCATGAGCCACTTGTATGGCCTGATCTTGTGCTTCCTGAACCGCTTTATAGGCAGTCCTAAACTCCCCCTCTGGCACCCCGCAATACAGTGTCCGCGTCATGTCTGAAGCATATCCATTAAATATGCATCCAAAATCTAATAGTACCGGGTCACCTATACGTAATTTCTGATTACTTGGGCGGGCATGTGGGAGTGCGCTATTTGCACCAAAAGCAACGATAGTTTCGAAAGCCATTCCAGAAGCGCCACGAATCATGTGACGGTAATCAATCATTGCCGCCAATTCATTTTCGCGAACCCCCGGCGTAATCGACTCGCAAACTTCCTTGAATACAGAATCAGAAATCAACTGTGCTTGTCGCATCCTTGCGATAGCGCCCTCTGATTTCACCGCAACATGGCTGTTGAGTAAATTTTTCCTGGGAAGTAGTGATATCCCAGACAATGAAGTCTCCCAATGGGTGAATTCTGCAAGTGTCATATACTCCGGCTGGACGAGCAATCGGTCTGCTGCGTCCACTAGCTCCTTGTTTATTGCATGATTAACCAGATCACGTGATCCAATATGGATCTGTGCTTGCTGTACTTCCAGGGTTACCTGAGTCTCATATCGGCGATCCGTAAATAAATGTAGTTTGTCTTCTCTCACAAGAAGAAACCCATTTGATCCGGTAAATCCACACGCCCATCGAATATGTGGCAAATGGGTGATGATTAGCCCCGTTGCATCTTCAGAAGTCAGGGTTTCTTGAACCCAACTGCCTTGAATTCCAGATCCGGGTTCAGAGTTATGCACGATCAAGTGGTTTTAAACAGACAGGATGATCTAATGCGGGGTTGCCAATTTTTTTCGTGACGGGATAGACTTCTAAGTCCAAAAGGTCCTCCTGTCCGATTATCTCACAGGCTACATCGGGTTGATTGAGATAGGTATCCATCATGTCATGGTTTACGACTACCGGCATACGATCATGGATAAATGAGATATCCCTCTGTGCGGATCGTGTTAGGATCACGCATTCATTTTCGGTATAGAGCCCGGCGAGAAGGAGGGGGAAACCATTCTTGCTTCGAATACAGTACGGCTGTTTACCATCGGATACGGCACGCCATTCGTAGTACGCTGTAACCGGAATCACGCTGCGCCGTGTTCTGAAGGCATTCCTGAACATCGGTTTTTGCGTTACGGTTTCTGCACGTGCATTGATGACAGGACGTTTCATCTTTGCCCAGGTCGGCAGCATCCCCCATCTGAAGGTGATCCAGGCTTTGTTTTTGTTCTCATTGAGCTGCAAAGCATAAATCCTGCTACCAGGTGCAATATTATAGGAAGGCTCGGCCCAGACAATAGATTCGGCTCCTTGCTGGATTTCCAAAAATTCGCTAACTCGTTCCACGTCAAACGATTGCGCTATACGTCCACACATTGCACACTAAATGGAATCTCCTGAAAACAGTAATCGCCGGAGATCAGATACTCTACCCTGTTCATTCAGTCATCCGAAAAACATTCAGTTGATCATTGTTACTGACTACCATGATACGATGATCAATTTTAACGATTCGGCGTGTGTCTCCACGTATCCAGAAATTTCTACTGCCAGCATCCGTAAAGCCTAATTCTCCATCCCCGACCAACATAAGCCCTCGCCCACTACTCATACGACCTTCCTCAGCCCGATTTGAGTAATCATTACCTACGAGGAAGATATCAAGATTTCCGTCATCATTAAAGTCATAAGCAAGTGCATCTCTGACGGGCGAAAACTGTGCAGACGGGGGGAGAGGCTGAGGATCGAAGATTCCTTCGTCTGTGAGCTCAAAGATTACCGAAGAACTATTCTTTGCTTTCAGCACAATGGCAGGAGGGTCATATCCTGCCATGATTTCATCTGTTGTCGCCGCGGCATAATCTGAGTATTTCGGGAATCGTATTCGGACATCTGGTAATTGAGCGACAATTTGATCCCGCGACGCAACGGGGACATCAATTCCTTTCACATAGCTGCTGTATACAGTCTCCCAAGTTCCAGAGTTGTCAAAGTCTCCTGCGTAAAGGGTCGCCGGGTATTGGGGAGAAGCCTGAATTTGTGTATTTAGGCCTCTATTTCCGGCGATAAGGTCCGTGTCGCCATCCATGTCCAAATCGGCAGGGATCACCTGATTCCAAAACCCATCGGATTCTGTTAATCCCAGTTGACCACTACAATCCTCAAAAATGCCAGAATCGCTGATACAATATGCTCGAATTGGCATCCAATGACCCGCTATCAGGAGTTCCATTTTATCATCGCCGCGTACATCTGCCCAAACTGCCGTGGTGATCATGCCAGGATATTGTAAGTCTGGTGCCCAGCTTACTGTCCGGTCCTGAAAACCATCCGGTGTATTTTCTAATACATAGCTGCGGGGTGGCCTTCCAAATTGACCGGGAAGGTGAAGCCCTCCGACGAATAGGTCGGTATCACCATCTGAATCAATATCATAGGGAGCAATACTACTGGTGACGGTTTGCATTGGAGGCAGCAAATTCGGGGCATACACTAGGCCACCAAAGCCTGTATTGATGTACAGACGGTCCTGCCAGTACTCAGGTCTAGGGCCTGCCCCACTTGCCACATACAGATCCAGTAGCCCATCTCCCGAGAGATCCAGTAGGATCGCATCAACATCCTCATACTCTGCATGCTGCTCAAATACAGGGAGCTCTATCTCTGTGTAGGTGCGATCAATTTGCTGAAGAAACAGGGTTGCCGCCTGCCCCCTTCCACCGCCAATGAAAATGTCAGTTAGACGATCACCATTAATGTCTCCACTTGCAATAGCGGGTCCCTCCTGGGCTAGGTCACGAGGCAAAAGTGGTTGTTGGTCCCAGTCCGAATAATCATCTTCTCTATGCTGATAATTGAGGCCTGAGGACAAATCAACTGCAATAAACTCTTTCCCAGGAAGAGATTCGGTGATGCTCTCCTGATATGCTTCACTGTATTTCACCTGAATGGCCTGCCGAGTGGCAATTTTTTCCAGTCGCTGAAATCGGCCATCAGGCCAGTAAATCTCTACATCAACCTCGTCCCATTCTCCCGTTCCAAAAAACAGGGCCGGCTCAAGAGATGAAAGGTAGCCACGGACAAAAAAAGCTTCTTGCATAATGGATTTCTCCTCACCATGAAGTAAGACCTTTGCTCCGATACCGTGCTCGTTTCCCGGTGGACCTTCCAAAGTGATTCGGAGCGTTCCCCCCCTGCCCTGCTCTTCTGCCTCATTCCGATAGAGAAGTACGTCCTGGTTGATATTGCTAATGACAACATCCAAGTCAAGATCACCATCCAGATCAGTCAAGACCATTCCATTTGAATGAGTTGGGAGTTCAAAGCCCCATTCGGTCGTCACATCCTGAAACTGGAGTCCGTCCACTCCTCGGAATACGTAATTGGGGACGCGCGTCGTAGGCATTTGCTCCACCATTTCCAATCCGGACACCGCCTCTCCTAGCATCTGGGCCTGCCTGGACGCGTTCGGCAACGTGGTGGACAGAAAATCTAAATCCGTATAATCACGCAAGTAGCCGTTCGTCACGATCAAATCTTTGAGGAGATCCCGATCCAGGTCGGCAAAAAGCGGTGCCCAACTCCAGTCCGTATTGGAAACCCCCGCCAGTTGCCCAATTTCAACATAATCGGGGCCACGTCTCAAGTGTAGCATATTCCGCATGTACTGCTCATGGAAGCCATCTATCCGCAGTTGGGTATAGAATTCATAATCCTCTGGCCCCTTGAGCACCTTTTGGCGGTAATTATCTTCGGCAAGCATGTCCAGCGTGTAAATATCCGGTTGTAAATCATTATTGATGTCCGCGATATCTGCTCCCATAGACGCATAAGAAGCATGCGTCAGATATGACCGAATGGATTCAGCGAATGTACCATCCTGTTGATTGATATAGAGGTAATCGTCTTCGATATAGTCATTGGATATATAGAGATCTGGCCATAAATCCCCATTAATATCGCTGACAACTACGCTCAAGCCGTAACTCAGTGGATTGCCGAGAATCCCTGCCTCTTCACTAACGTCCGTGAATTTTCCGGCATCGTTTCGAAAGAGTTTGTCTCCCGCAAGTGAGTCACGCTGTGCACGCATATAGTCTACGACGAAGTGAGAATAGCGCCGTATGGAGTGATTCAGGAGATACATATCTAGATCACCATCATTATCATAGTCAAAAAACGTGGCATGATTGGAATAGGAAGGATCATCCAGGCCGTAGGCGGCTGCCTCATCCTTGAAGGTTAGATTACCCTGGTTGATGTAGAGTGAGTTTCGTCTGCGATCTGTTGTTACATTTCCGCTGCGGCAGACATAGATATCCAGGAGTCCATCCCCGTTTACATCCGCCATGGTTACTCCAGTGGTCCAAGTAGGCTCGTGGGTTATTCCGGCCTGCTCAGTAATCTCTTCGAACGACCAATTTCCACGATTCAGATAGAGGCGGTCAGCAGCCATGTTGGCCGTGAAATATAGATCGACTAGCCCGTCCTGATTCAGATCTCCTGCTGCAACCCCCGCCCCATTATAAAAGTATTCATACTCTAGTACATTGAATGCATCCTGCTCAACAATTCCATTTTCAAAGGATATACCGGTATGTTCCATCCGCGTAAATAGCGGACGCTCCCGGGTACAACCCGTGAGGATAGTCAAACCCAAAACAGTTCCGATGCAGAGCCAACGACCTATCGGCATACACTTGCCTTATTTTAAGATCTCCAACACCATCAAACGATAATGAGGCGGGTTTTTTCCATTCTCTGGATTCAATGCCTGATCGTATTCTCTGTTTTCGCTCAGGAAGCAGACATTGCACGAATTTTTACGGAGCAAGACTTTTCCTCTTATTCAGAAGCTTCGGCCTCTTACCTCGAGTGGCTCAAGCAGGCGGCAGATCCAAACGTGGGTGATCCGGAACAGCTTGCGTGGCATCTGCGCTGGATCGCAATGATTACACCGGAGGAATCAGTTGTCCATAAATCCGCGCAATCGCTCATCGGTGGAAAAGGGACACGTGAGGACTCGGAAACTATTATCAACTGGTGGCACCGCCAGGACCCGTTACCCGCTACGTATCACAATGAACGGATAGAAGAGCATCTGTATCGGGTTTACCACGCAAAACAGCACTATGCTGCTCGTAGAGATTCATTGGGAGTGGATGATCGAGGGCGAATTTTTGTGCGATTCGGTCGACCTTGGCGCCAAGCAGCGATCAACCTTGAAGATCCAAGGCTTCAGGTTTTACCACTGGAATATCGCCTCCCCCGGAATGAGATATGGGTGTACCGTGGCATTCACGATGACGCGCACTATCTTTTTGTACAGCTGTCTCGTCGAAGACCATACCGGATTGATACGCCTGAATCTCTGATTCCCCCCAACCTCCGGGGAACCCGGAGAAGGGTTGGACTCCTCCTTGCCTGGATGGAGGATATATTCGGGCAATTAGCCATGGAACATGACCACTATGGCGCAATCTATGACGCGATCGTAAACTATACAACATTACCCACATCCGTCCCCCTAAGGCCCTATGAATTCTCTCAGTGGGCGATCCAGGATACCCGAACCAGAGATGATCAACATCAGCTGCGTCGTGCGAAATCCGTTCCCCCCAGCGTAACCAATGTGTACGGCAATGCCATAGAACTGACTCCTCAACTAAGGTTCAGTCGATTTTTGGAGCGAGACGGCTCAACCCGGCTGGAGGCATATTGGGGTATTGACGTGAGCAAACTCCGCCCAAGTCGAAGTATGACTCGCCGTTTACAGCAGCTGCAGCAAAGGGTATCGTCTGATTTTATACTGAGTGTCGGCTTAACAAAGCATGGACCTGAATACGAGCCTCAAAATATTCAGCTCCGGCGATACCACCTGCCACAAGGAAGAGACTCAGAACAACGAATTTACTCCTGGATTACCCGTGATTTCTCCACATCTCCCATCACGATGCAGTGGTCTCTGCATTGGACGGTTCCGGATTCGATACCTCCACAACCGGCTGCTGCCTGGGCAATCGGGGTTGCTACGGTAGATACACTGGAATCGCTAAAAGGAGACGGTGTCTCATTGGAACTCAGCGACCTGAAGCCGCTCCGGTTGGAGTCTGCAGATACGTTTGACGGTGCAGTTCCCTACGTCGGTCGTGAGATCCGACCAGATACTCCCTTTGCTCTTTACTTTGAAGCCTATTTTCTGCGATTCAACGAGGAAGATCGGACTCGCTATACGGTTGCATATTCGTTGAGTGGCGAGGACGTAGACCCGATAACAACCTCTTTTGATTATGAGGGGAATGCGGCAACCGTTCGAGAATTTATGGTTATTGATATCGGAGAGTGGAGGGTGCCAGGGCCGCTGACCCTCACGCTAACAGTTACGGACCAGGTTGCAGGCACGACAAAGTCCAGATCTATCGGCTTTGACTATGAGGAGTAATCCCAGGATTGTCAGGCTTCTGTATGATATTCGACCTTGCCAGATTACAACGCACGGGTTGCGGGGCATAATAAAACGGGGGCATCCACAAATGCAGATGCCCCCGTTTGTTTGAGTGCTCAGGACTCAATTATTTGTCCCACCAGACACGTGTGGTTAACTCATCTGGTCCCTGGGCAGAAACTGCTGCAGAATAATTCTGCGGATTGGCTACTGCCTCATTCTCCCTGTAGCGTAAACGGCGAGGAATCGTACCGCCAGTTACATTACCAGGATAATTGACGGGAGTCAGTTCGGGATAACCGGTCCGTCTCCAGTTGGCGAAAGCTTCGTACTCGTTGAGTAATACGGCAGCCCAAAGCTGTGTGTTAATCATCTCCATGCCATTTGCAGCATCGTAGGGATTCGCAGCCAAGTAAGCGTCAATATCATCGCTTGAAATCGCCGCAGCCGCACCATACATCGCAAGGTATTCCATTGCGGCGCGGACACCGTTCGCATAATGAGTCGCAGCATCTCCACTATGCCAGCCACGCAGTGCAGCTTCGGCTTTGAGAAGCTCCACTTCGGCGTAGGTCATAAAGAACATTGGATCATCTTGCCCCTTGATCACATCATTAGGGACAAGGTATACATCCATCCCACACGGCTCGGCTCCGGAATCACAACTTACCCAACTGGAATGGTTTTCAATTCCATGGTCAGCGTCTGATCCACCCGCAATCCGGCCATTCGGCATCCCAATTGGATCGGATCCAGCTACAGGGGTTTGTCCATATACATACAGGCGTGGGTCATTATGCTCGACCATCCAGTTCGCGAAGAATTCGCTGATCCGAGGACTCCTGTCAGCAAGGAATACTAAGCCGTTTCCATTCCTCCAGCCGGAAGGGTCATTATGGGGAACATAGGCAATGTCATCATTGCTTTCCATCGTTCCACCGGCAATGGCCTTCTGGACCCAACTCTGCGCTGCACCGGCATCAACTTTAACTAGGCGCATACCCAATCGAAGCATCAAGGAATTGGCCAACCGCTTCCATTTCTCTACATCTCCCTGATACAGTAGATCGCCACCACCAAAGGACGGGCTACCTGCGCTTAATCCCGCAGCAGCCGCCTCAAGTTTTGCCAACATATCCGGGTAGATCGTTGACTGCGCATCATATTTCGGTTGGGTAACCCCTTCAATGAACCCCTTACCTGCCTCAGAATATGGAATGTCTCCATAAAGGTCGGTGAGTCGGTGATACATGATCACACGCACAATCTGTGTGATATGATGCATGTTTGCCATTTCCGGGTCTTCAGCAGTTTGCAAAAGGAGGTCCTCAATATTCTTGGCGATGTTGGGGTAATACCGATCCCACATCGCAGCAGAATAGGAGGCAATATATCCATACTTGTCACCTGCCCAATAACCAGGCAAGGTGGCAAAATGCTGAATCATTACGGAGCTGTAAATCAGATTGGTACGCCAATTTTCGTAGCGCTCACCGCTTATCCGCAATTGGATATTGGTCAGCTTAAAGTTTGGGTCAATCTGAGAAGCTTGCGTCGGATTTACATTCATCTCTTCAAAACCTGAGTCACAGGAGGCAATCAGGAGAGACAAACACAAAGCAGCCGCTATCGAAAGTCTATTCAATTTTGTCATAGTATTTGAGTTTTTCAAGTGATTAGGGCTACAAACGGACATTGAGATTGATGCCAATGCTTCGCGTTTGCGGCACCCCTGAGTGCTCAAGTCCAATCCCACGGTTCGTGCTGTTATACAGGGATTCTGGATCAAGATTGTCTACGTTGCTGTACAGCAACAAAAGGTTTCTGGCAACGAGAGAAACCGATGCAAATTTGACCGGAGTGCGGACAAACAGGCGTGATGGCAGATTGTAGCTGACCGACAATTCCCGTAGCTTCACGAAACTAGCATCGTAGACGAACTCCTCGCCGATCGTTCCGCCACCAATTCTTTGAAAGTAATCTTGTGGATCGACCTGAACCGTATTTGGCTGACCGTCTTGATTGACGCCATCCCCGACGATATAGCCCACATCACGACCTTCCAAGGTATTCTTATGAAGTCCGTTGGCATAGCCTGCACTGTTAGTAACGGAGAAGATCTCTCCACCAAAGCGCATGTCGAAAAGCATGTTTAGCGAGAGATTCCGCCAGCGCAATGCACTCCGAATGCCACCACTCAGATCGGGGGTGCCATTGCCGAGCACACACAGACTGGAGGTCCGCATCGGTAGCCCGTCTGCATCGTGTACAATTGGACCGGTTGCATCACAATCGGTAGCGTCTTCGCCGGTTGGTACGTTCTGGCGAAGATATTTGCGTCCTTTGATTGATCCGTAGGGTTCCCCGACATCAGCGGTCACAAAATTACCTCTGTGCCGACTTTCGCCGAGACTCAGTGAAGTTTGGCCCTCTACGAGCTCCACAACTTCATTCTGGTTACGTGCAAGGTTGAAATCCACATCCAAGCGCCAGTCTCCCTGGCGGACAGGAGTCGTTGTAATCAGCAATTCAACTCCCTTGTTGGAAATTTCACCTGCATTAATCACCTGGGCGCCAAATCCTGATGCACTTGAAATCGTCGTAGACAGAATCTGATTTGTCGCACTCTCCGTGTAGTAGGTAAAGTCTATACCGAAACGGTTCTGCAGAAAGCGTATGTCAAAACCTCCCTCAATCCCTACGGTTTTCGAGGGTTTTAGGCTGGCCAAGGGGATACTTCCTTGTGCAATATTCCCGCGAGGTTGGCCAAGATGGCTGCCACTTAACCCGTAGGTTAATGCCAGCTGATAGGGGGATGTATCCCCACCAACCTCAGCCCATGAGGCACGGAGTTTTGCAAAACTGACCCAACTGGGCATATCAATCGCATCCGTCAACACAAGACTAGCACTGACAGAAGGATAGAAATAGCTGTTGTTCTCCAGTGGAAGTGTAGACGACCAGTCATTACGGCCCGTCAGCGTCAGGTAGAAAAAATCGTTATAGGACAATTCTGCTGATCCATACAACGAGTTAATCTGTTTCTCATTATAGCCGTAGCCATGTGATCGGGTATTTTGGTTCGTAACGACCTCTAGTCCCGGCACGTTAAACCCTCCCCCACCGCTCAGCGATAGAGTCTCTCTCTCCCGGTAGAGTATATTCCCGCCTGCGGTTGCCTGGAGTCCAATTGAACTGGTCAGGTTGCGATTGACGGTCAGGAGGAAGTCCGTATTAATCTCGGTAATCCGATACTCGGTCTCTCCTTGGCCGCCCAGTGGGCTATACGCGGTTCCCCATGGGGTAATCCCTGTCCGACGTGTCGTATAGGTATCACCTCCAAAACGCCCGGTTAAATGTATGCCTTCGGCAAATTTGTAGCCTAGGGAAACAAACCCGATGGCACGTAGATCTTCATCCTGATTCGTGAACTGATGAGCGGCCCAGTAAGGGTTCTGCTGGTAGATATTCCCGAACAGGCCTCGATGCAGTTCGCGGCCATCTACGTCAGTCCCATACTCCGTGCAGCTTTCATCTTCAGGGGGACACCGCATGGTTTCTACATCCACATTCGGTGCCAGCTGATAGACGGAATAATTTGCATTCCCAGGCGAGTCACTCAACCTTGGGCGATTATTTACAAACTCCCGGATCAGGTTGATCTTTGCATCTGCGCTCAGACGTGAGCCAAATTGCGAAGATCCTCTCACCGAAAGCGATGTACGTGAGAGTCCCGAATTGGGGCTAATGCCCTCATTCGTCAGATGGGACAGGCCAATCCTCAGGGAACTGACTTCGTTTGCTGTCGTCAGGGCAATGCTGTTTGTGCTGGTAAGTCCGGTATTGTAAAAGGATGTCACCGGGTCAGCGGCTAAGCCGTACGGTTGCTGTGTACCGTCCCAACTTATGGTCTGCCCGCCATCAAGTCGAGGACCCCAGGCAGCGTCAACAGTCGAAAGTGCCTCATCTACTGAGGTCGGCTTTTCGCCACGCAAACCCTGACCATACTGGGTTTGCCAGTCTGTATTAACCAGGACATTCTCAAACGTAGTGTTACTGGAAAACTCAATACCTAATCCCAGCCCTGGAGAAGCCCTCTTGGTTGTAATCAGAATGACTCCATTCTTTGCGCGGGTGCCATAGAGTGCAGCCGCCGAAGGTCCTTTCAGGACCGTCACCTTTTCGATGTCGTCAGGATTAATCGAACCAATCCCATCACCACCGTCCGAACCACCCCACATACCAGCACTACCCAGGGTAGTGTTATCAATCGGAACACCGTCTACCACGTAGAGTGGTTGGCTATCTTCGCCGAGTGATGATGCACCACGTATGATTACACGACTTGAGCCTGCGGGTCCAGTAGCGGGTTTTGTGACGACTACGCCTGCTACCTTGCCAGACAGCGCATTTGCGACATTGTTTTCACGAACTTCGCGTAGATCCTCACCACCTACCTCGGTCACGGCATACCCTAATGCACGCTCCCTCCGCTCAATTCCACCTGCGGTCACGACAACTTCCTCCAAGAGTCCGGTATCTTCCTCGAGGGAAATCGTGATGTTATCCCGACCCTCTACCGCAACGGTTTGGCTTACGAAGCCAATAAACGTGATTGAAATCGATGCGTCCGGACTGGACACTTCGAGAGAGAATGATCCGTCTACGTCCGTAGCGGTACCATTCAGCGTGCCGGTCTCGACAACCGAGGCCCCTGGCAGAGGCGAGTTGTCAACGGCAGACACGACCGTACCTTGAACGGTATGGTCTTGAGCATGTGCAACCTTGTCCACTGACATGAGGGATGTCAGTAGGATACATAGACTACACATGTAGAGCCTGAGTATGTTTTTGAGCATGATTGTCCTATTTAGTGAAATGTCGTTGACCAGTAAAGCATCCTTCAAAAGCAGGCAGTATTGCTACGGCATGCGAAAATCTCCAATTGAAATAACTCCAAGTCATACCTACTCCGCAATATTCAATGTGCGCTAACAATGATACGCACCTGAGTCATTAAAATCAAGTAAAATTCAAGGGAATTACATCCGAAGCTGTAACCGACTTGTTTGATCTATTCCCTAAAACCTTAAGTACTGTATCCAAGCATCAGTTTTTTGTTCCACGGAACGAGCATGAAGTCTATGGAAGCCCTTCCAGAGGCCTGTTTTGTGTTCGGCATTAAGTTGTTAAAAGATTCTAGTCTCTACAGTTCAAAATGTGAATCTCAAATCAAGGCGTCGCCCTACAGTTGATCAGCCTGGTTTATAAAGATAGCAACGCTTCGAGTATTTTTCCGTCAACTATGTACTTTATCTGTTACAGAATGAGTAATATTTGTCATATTGCTGTTAATTCGTAATAGGTCGTCTCTTTGGGGGAGAGTTCTGCAAGGATCTCAGAGATATGTATATATGAATGGAGCTACGGACAGGGATTATTTAGACGAGTTGGAGCGCAGCGCTTCCCCTGCGGTGAAGTAGTCTTCATTCAGGTCAATATGATGAAGAAGAATCCCAGCTCTTGTCATTCTGATGATTATACGGGATGCTCTTCCGGGGTGAATTTTTGCACGTTTAGCGAAACCGTGGACGCTCACTCGACCTACCTGTTCAAGAAGATGCAAGAGAAGACGTTCCTTCTCGCCGAGCTCAATCAACACATTCTCCGTTTCTGGTGATCGCTTCATTAGTTTCCGCGCCTCACGGCTCGCCACGATACACATATCTCTGTATCTAACAAAGACGGATCTTTGGTGAGTAGATAGATCCCTGACATAGTGAGGGCGAACCGGGCTCAATGGGATCTTGATCACGACCACTGTACGGGTTCGACTGACCTTAATGTACTCTGACTTCAGGGCTATCGCGGGAGTACAGTATTTCTCAAGTGCATGATTGAGAGCGTACATTTCCTCTTCCGGATCCTTCACACCACTCAGATTACCGTCATCCGTAACCCCAATTAATAGGTGTCCTCCACTCGTATTTGCAAGGGCAGTCACTTCGCGAGCAACCCGCTCACTCTCGGGTAGGCGATGTTTAAATTCAAGAAATAAGCCCTCGCCGTCTGCCACTATTTGTTCCAAGTTTCCCTGGGTCATGGCTGCCTATAACCTTTGAAAAGAACCTCCAGTGAGCACAGGATGAGTCCTACGACACTCCACACCTACATAGTAAACATCCGGGACGAAAAGAGCAATCTTTGGAGCTGAACTGAAGCGCAGGTTCTGCTTTAGCGCTCCTGAACCTGTAGCCATTCCTCCTGTTTCGCCGATCGTGTCATTAACTCCTGAACTACGTCATGAGGCCGCTTGCCCTCGAAAAGAATGCCGTACACTGCTTCGGTGATCGGCATTTCAATACCGAGTCGCTGTGCCATGTTGTATACTGCCTTTGTGGTCCGGACCCCTTCCGCCACCATACTCATGGATTTTGTTATCTCATCAAGTGTCGCCCCGCGCCCGATCGCTTCTCCAAGATGACGATTACGACTGTGTTGGCTGGTGCATGTGACCACTAGGTCTCCAAGGCCAGTCAAACCTGTGAAGGTTTGGGGATCGGCACCCAGTGCACTTCCCAAGCGCTGGATCTCTGCAATCCCCCTCGTGATGAGAGCTGCCCTGGCATTATCCCCATAGCCAACTCCATCACTGATTCCAGATGCGATCGCCATGATATTCTTAACGCTTCCCCCAATTTCGACCCCTTTCACATCGCTGTTCACATAAATTCTGAGCCGGTCCGTCATGAAAATCTCCTGCACAGCTTCCGCCCGTCTCATATCGGTTGATGCAGCAACCAAGGTCGTCGGCTTCCTTGTTCCAACTTCTTCTGCATGACTCGGACCATATAGAACTACCAGGTTTCCTCTGGGGATGGGCGGGCTTACCACACCTGCCAGCACCGCAGTCGTTGTAAGTCCTGTCTTTGTCTCAATCCCTTTGGCAACAGATATTACCGTTGTCTCCTGGTCACAGAAGGCTAGTAAATCTGTGGCTATTTTGCGTACTGTGTGCGAGGGGGTTGCGATCACCCAGCAGCTTGCCTGCTGCGCCGCGAGAGCAAGATCAGCCGTAACAGTCACGGATGCTGGAATTGAGATATCTGGCAAATATTCAGGATTGCGACCCTCGTGCTGGATCGCGTTTGCCAGATCCTCTCTGCGGGCCCAGAGCGTCACTGCATGACCTGCGCTAGATAAACTCACGGAAAGTGCAGTGCCCCAGCTGCCAGCACCAAAAACGGAAATTGCACACGGCATGCAATTGGCGGAGGCTATAGCTCACCACGCCCACGCATGCCATGGGCCAGTCGAAAATTTTGGACCTTATTCTCTTTACCCGAAACAAGTCGCTGGATATTGCTCCGATGAGCATAAAGAATTGCAATCGCGAAGATGCAACCAAATAAGAGCAGACTCCGGTCCAATGCCTCAATATCAAAAACGAACATTCGAATGGCCACTGTCGCCGGAAACATCAACGCCGCAGTAATACTTGCTAGAGAAACATATCTTGAGCTAAACAACACCAAGGTAAAAACCCCGATCACAATCCACATCGTCTTCGGTGTAATTGCAAATAAGACTCCTGCAGCGGTGTTCACGCCTTTTCCCCCTCGAAATCCGGCCCACACAGGAAGCATATGACCAACAATCGCAGCGATACCGGCTAACAGGCGGATAACGGATTCCACCTGCCAAAATGCAAACCCTGATGGAAGCTCATCAATGCGAATAGACGCAATTACGCCCGCGGCCAATAATCCCTTACCGACGTCGATGATTGTGGATAACACCCCCGCTTTCCATCCCAATACTCGAAAAACATTTGTTGCTCCTGCATTCAAGCTGCCGTGCTTACGTACATCAACCCCATACAGTAATTGCCCCACCCATACGCTTCCAGGGATAGATCCCGCAAGGTAGCTCAAAACCAATATCAGAATAATCGAGCCCATCAAGAATAAAAGATTTGGCGGCGGTTTAACGCGAAATTGGAGACTTAAACGCGCGACTACAGCTAGTATACTGATCCCATCGCAATGGGATTCTCATCATGCGCCGCTACAATACGCCGGATGTCCTGCTCTGCCGAAGCAGGCGCAATCACGACCAATCCGATCCCCAGGTTAAACGTATCTCGCATGTCGTCTTCCGGCACAGCGCCGCGCTTCTGGATGAGATCAAAAACAGGCGGGCGCTCCCAGCTTTCGTAGTCCACCTGTATATGAAGCCCGTCAGGGAGTACGCGATGGGTGTTTCCTTCGATCCCACCTCCGGTCACATGAACAAAAGCATGTGCATGCTCTTTGAGCTCGCGGATTAAGGATAGATAACACTTGTGTATGCTTAATAATTCTTCTTCAATGCTTGTCCCTTTCAGTTGTGCAGGCCTTTCGTTCAGATGAAATCCCGAAAGGGTTCCTAGGAGAACTTTGCGTGCAAGGGAGTAGCCATTTGTATGAAGTCCAGACGAAGGGATTCCCCAAAGCGTGTCTCCCTTCTGGATCTTGCTACCATCGATAATATGGTCCTTGTCCACTAGGCCCACGATTACGCCCGCTAAATCGTAATCCGTAAGTGAGTACAGGTCGGGCATCTCGGCGGTTTCTCCTCCAATCAGAGCAATCCCGGCATTTTTGCATGCGCGAACCATCCCTTTTACCACTGCTTCCAGAACTACGGGGGATAGTTCTCCGGCCGCGAAATAATCAAGAAAATACAAGGGTTCAGCCCCACACACGGCAATATCATTTATGCAGTGATTGACCAGATCTTCCCCAACCGTATCGTGAACCCCCGCTTTTACGGCGACCTTCACCTTCGTCCCTACACCATCGATTGAGGATACCAATATGGGCTTCTTGTACCCAGAAAGGTCAAGTTGGAAGAAGCCTCCGAATGCCCCGACATCTCGAATCACTCCTGGGGTATGCGTTGACCTGATTAAAGGCTTCAGGCGTTTTAGCGCCTCGTTGGCCGCTTGGATATCTACACCTGCATCCTTATAGTCTGTCATCGAATCGTTTTGCCTGTATAGACCTGCAAATATACGCGTGTTTTGTCTAGTAACGTAAGTTCGACCGGCTTTGACCAAACATCAAACTTCCGCGACTCTATCCGAGCCAAGGTATGTAGTCCACCGGTCCAGTAGATACGAAATCGCCGTCGACACCAGCCGCTGAGGTCACTGTTCAAGGTTCTGCATGAGGCGTATGCATCTCGTGCATAAACGACCTGTTTCCAGAGTACTGAGCGAAGTCCGGAAGAAAGCCTGCCCTCCATCAGGTCTGTACTGTCCACATTATTTTTCTGCAGTAGATCAAGCGGAATAAACTGTCGCCCTGCCTGTAGATCTTCTTTGAGGAACATGAGGGATCGCGTTAGAAACACAGCTCGCCCAAATTTTCTGACTGGATCCTCGACCCAGTTTGCGGTATATCCTGCCAGCTTTGCCAACAGAAGTGCATGTGAGCCCGTAGAGCGGTCCATGTAGTCAAAGAGGTCCGTAATCGTATGGATCGTCGGAACTCCTTCTTCAATGAACTGAGCATCAACTAGGTGAGCCGGTAAACCAAACTCCTCGCATATTGCGTGCGCTTTGCTACGATGGACAGGTGAGTCCTCACCGGCCCGTGCCGCATAGTGCCATTGCCAAAGAACTTCCGCTGCCGCTCGGAATTCATTTTGCGGCCAGTCCGATGGAGCGAAGGGGGGCATCAATCAATTCCAAGATTCGAGTTTCAAACGGAGTGCGTCTGATGTTGGTTCAAGTGATTGAACACGAGTAGGCATTGATTCCAGTTTCGTCAATGCACGGACGGAAGCAGGAGCATGCCCCAGTGCCCGTTCCACTGTATCAGGAAATTTGGCAGGATGGGCAGTTGACAATACGACCACCGGTGCGGGTCTATTACGTACAGCTGCCAGTGCGACCGCGGTATGTGGATCAGCCGTGTAGCCAGTTTCTTCGTAAACACGCCGGATGGAGGTCAGTGTGTCCTCGTCAGAGCATGAGTTGCCTTGGATCATGCGGCGCATCTGATTTTCCGGCAACAAAAATTTAAGACGCTCAAAATTACTAGGGCGACCTACGTCCATTGCATTCGACAGCGTTCGGATGGACTCTCCAAAAGCGCTTTTATTACCTGCAAGGAATTTAGGGTATCCATCGTTTGCATTATGTGCAGCAATGAAGTTGCGTACCGGAAGTCCGCAAAGCGACGACAGCACTCCCGCAGTCAGATTGCCAAGGTTACCGCAGGGAACACATACATCAGCACTGCCCCACTGCCCCTGTGCAAAAGCCCAGTAGTAATAGAGCATCTGTGGCAAAAGACGTCCCACATTGATGGAGTTCGCCGCAGATAGGCGCAGGCCTCCAGGGGAAACCAGCAGTTCTTTGACCATTGCCTGGCAATCATCAAAGGTCCCGTTGACCGCAAATGCACGCACCCCCTTCCGCTGTACAATAAGCTGCTTCTCCTGCGTGGGGCTGACTTGGCCTTTTGGGTACAGCACGGCAACCCGCAAGTTCGGGAGATTACCAAAGCCATCCGCCACTGCACTTCCTGTATCTCCCGAGGTGGCGACCAAGATCGTCAGCGGCTCATCTTTGACCAAATGGTTCATGAGCCGGGACATCGTACGTGCACCAAAATCCTTGAATGACAAGGTCGGGCCATGAAAGAGCTCCAGGACCCATACATTCCCCACCTTTACCAAGGGGACCGGGAAATTAAGTGCTTGCCTGAGTATGGATGCCAGGACCGTTTCGGGGATTTCACTACCCAGCCATGGCGTGAGGATCCGCATAGACATTGCGGAGAAATCCGTAGCTGCCTTCCAGGCTTGCGTGTCTATCTCTGGAAGTTTTTCTGGGACAAAGAGCCCGCCACCCGGCGCCAAGCCTTGTAATAATGCCGTCGGAAAATCAACGGGCTGCACATTCCCACGCGTACTCACATACCACATGAGCTATGTACATTCTCGAACGCCATGCATATCTGCCTGCGTGACGATCCCATTCGCTTCCTCTCCAGCCGCCTCAACCATTGCACTGCATATCTCTGATGCCGACTTCGCATCATTTACAATCGCAAACATCGCCGGTCCTGATCCAGTTAATGCCACTGCACATGCACCGGCATCCATTGCTGCTTCACGTACGGCAGCATAGCAGGGTAAAAGGCTTGCCCGTGCGGGCTCTACAATGCGATCTCGCATCATGTAAGGAGCAAGTGTATCCCAATCTCCCGCCATTAATGAATGCAGTACAAACGCCAAATCACTGGCATTATGTACGGCTTCAAGTCTCGGGACAACACTAGGCAGAATCGTTCTTGCATCGGTGGTGAGAATCGTCCTTTTGGGTAATACAACCACCAGGTGCATCGGTCTTGTCAATTCAATTCGACGATAATCAAGGGGGCTGACAGGAGAGGTAAGGATGAGGCCTCCCAAAAGAGACGGTAATGCATTATCACCATGAAGTGCGCCTCCACTGGCCAATCGCTCGGCTTCTAAAACTTCGAAAGCCAGTTCTTCCTTGGTGAATGGCTTGCCTAGAAGGAGATTCGCGGCCCATGCACCAGCTGAAGCACTGGCAGCAGAGCCACCAATCCCCGAGCCAATGGGAATGCCCTTCTTTATGTGTAAATGAAGCCCCCTCTTATCCCCGGCCTTCGTCATAACCAGATGGGCTGCACGTCCTGCCGTATTATTTCTGGCTTCCAGCGGAATAGGGGCCGAAGAGGTGATGGTGATTCCCGGCTTCGAGGAAAACTGGGCTTCGATAACGTCTCCCATTCCCTTGAGGCACAATCCCAATGTATCGAAACCCGGCCCCAGATTGGATAACGAAGCGGAACCAAAAACGCGAACGGTATGATTGTCTGAGTTACTCAAGTGTCAAGTATAGTATTGGTTTTATACGGATCAAAAGCAATGCCCTGTGATCAATTTACAGGTGATCTATCACGATTTAGAGAGCGTATTTTGCTTTCAGCTGCTTTACAATTTTCAATGTGTTTATGGGCACTGCTTCCTCTTCTGAGGCCAACCGGCGCAGGTCGTCCGGGGTATCTACATCGTACCACTTTGGCAGTTGAACGACGTTCGCCCCCGATTGATACGCTCGGGTTAAGGTTAACTCAAAAACATCTGGTCGGCTGTAAATCATATCGTCAAACAGGCCGTCAATAAATGGATTCATTCCCAAAAGATAATATCCTCCGTCTTCTGTGGGCCCGATACATATACTTGGCAAATCCGATAATGCATGAAATGCATCTTGGATGAAAGCGTCCGGCAACGTAGGATGGTCGGTCCCGATAATGACCATCTGCCGATATCCTGCTGCAGCTGTTTCCTGAAAAGCATGGCGCATACGTTCGCCCAGCTCCTTCCCGCATTGTTGTTTGATCACTGCCCCGTAAACGGGAATATCGGGAGGGATGCCATCTGACATGTACAGACGCACCGCCACATTGAGTGATGCGTACTGCTTCAGGCTGTCCACCAGAAACATCCGATATAAATCTGTTGCCTCCTGTGCAGAGATGAGTTTTGTCAGCCTGGACTTCACTTGGCCGGACTTGAGAGAACGGGCAAAGACAATCAGCGCCCTACCCTTCATGTTGCCTCTGCGCTTGCATTCTTTTGACAACCTTATGGATGCAGGCTACCGTCCTCTTGATATCCTCTTCTCCCGTCAAACGACCAAGTGAAAGCCGTAGTGATGCACGGGCGGTGGACGCGGGGATTCCCAATCCCAGTAGAACGTGACTCGGGGTGATCGCCCCACTGGTGCACGCGGAGCCGGCAGAAGCATACACGCCTTCCAGATCCATATTCAGAAGCAGCATTTCCCCATCCAAGGGTTTGCCATCTATCGGCTTAAATGCAACATTAAGGATGTGCGGGGCTGCATTCGCCGGTGTGTTCACGACCAATTGATCTCCGACCGCCGCCGCTAGCTGTGTCTGCAACTCCTGACGGAGTTTCGTGACGCGGGACGCATGTGCATCCCGATCATTTGCAATCAAATCCATTGCTGCTGTCATTCCAATCACTGCGGCTACATTTTCTGTGCCTCCTCGGCGCCCTCTTTCCTGTGAACCGCCAAAAATTTGTGGCATGAGTTGCACACGATCCCGAACATAAAGGATACCAATCCCTTTTGGGCCATACATTTTGTGGGCCGAAAGCGACATCATATCCACACCGAGTCGATTCACGTCGATGGGGAACCATGCAGCCGCCTGCGCCGCATCTGTGTGTAGAAAGAAATCATGCTCATCACGGAGGGCGGAGATTTCCTTTAGTGGAGTCACTGCACCGGTTTCGTTATTGACATACATCACAGAGACTAGGCGCGTGCTCGAGCCTAAAGATTTTGCAATGTCATCCGTGCTCAGGACACCGGTTTCTGGATTGGGTGCAAGGCGAGTAACCTGTACACCCGAGGATTCCAGTGTTTTGACCGGTTCCAGTACAGCTTTGTGCTCAATGCTTGATGTGATTAAATGCTCTCCCGCGCTCAGGAAATTGAATGCAAGGTTATTCGCCTCTGTGGCTCCACTAGTAAAAATGATTTCCTCCGGTTTTGCATGAAGATGTTCTGCGATTTTCTCCCGACTATTTTCGATGGCCCCTCGCGCAACTCTTCCCAGATGATGAACCGAGGATGCGTTGCCAAAGTTGGCCCCGAAATACGGTAGCATTGCTTCCAGGACAGCGGGATCCAGTGGAGTGGTCGCCGCATGATCCATATAGACTGGTGCAGGATTTTGGCCGTTCCCTTTCATACTTCGATCAGTCTGCAGATAAACCTGATATGCAACTCAATGAGCGACTATTTTCCCAAGAAGGACATCCGCCGGGTAAAAATTTTTGCAGTCAGGGTCAGTCGAATTGAAGAATTTATGTTAGTACAGCGAAATTCTTCAACCCTGCCGAGACTGCATCCATGTTCCTTGTACTACGAATTGGAAATTCGATTCATATGCAAGAAACTCATTCTTTAGGAGTATGGATTTCATGTGCACTCATTGGATTCTTTTATCGTTGAACAAAGTATAAGGGTGCCAACGCCCTGTCCTATAGAGTGAGCATTGAATGTAATGGATGCACTCTGAGATCTATCTCAGGAATCAACCTCCTAGATTGGGGAAATCAATGGACGCTCTGACCGTGCAATTCCGTTCAAGAAGGCGTAGACCTTTCTATGATCTCGCCGATCGATAAACTGACTGATTATGGATAAACTTGTCATTCAAGGAGGTCAGCCGCTTGGTGGCACACTCGCAATCAGTGCGTCCAAGAATACAGCATTGCCGCTGATGGCCGCTGCAATTCTGCCTCACGGAGTGACCCAATTGGACCGAATTCCTCATCTGCGTGACATTACTACTTTTTCTCATGTACTCCGAATTACGGGAGCTTCGGTAGAACGCAAAGGCCGTGGGCTCGAGATTGATGCAACCCGGATTGGATTCCCGGAGGCGCCATATGAATTGGTGAAGAAAATGCGAGCCTCTTTCTACATGTTGGGGGCATTGATCGGGCGCAGTCAACAGGCACGGGTTTCATTGCCTGGTGGATGTGCCTGGGGTCCCCGCCCTGTGAATCTACATCTCGAAGGCTTGAAGGCACTGGGAGCAGAGATTGACCTAGATGAGGGATATGTCGTGGCACGGGCCCCTCGCGGAGGCTTACCTGGGGGATCTTACCGGTTTGAACCGTCCAGTGTCGGCGCTACGGTCAACCTGCTTCTGGCGGCCAGCTTAGGTCGTGGTGGCAGTCGAATTGAAAATGCGGCGATTGAGCCAGATGTAGTCGTGTTCTGTGAAATGCTTCAGGCCATGGGAGCGAAACTGGAAGGGATTGGAACACGGACGATCGAAATTGAAGGAGTCCCGGAATTACAAGCCGTCAATTATAGTAATTGCCCTGACCGCATTGAGTTAGGTACCTTTATGATTGCTGCGGCAATCGCTGGCACGCCCGGTGAATCCATACGCCTGACCCATACCCGTCCAGATCATCTGGGAGAACAATTTCTGGATGCATTTCGAAGTACTGGAGCCGCCTACACCATTGAAGATGATTCGGTCATTGTAACACCACCCGAAAGCGTAAAACCTGTTTCCATTACAACTGCCATTTATCCTGGATTCCCGACGGATTTACAGGCCCAGTGGACAGTGCTTCTAGCCTGTGCAAATGGAACTGCAACGGTTACCGATCAAGTCTATGGTGATCGTTTCAATCATATTCCAGAATTGGCTCGTATGGGCCTTGAAGCCTTCGTCCATGGAAACCAAGTCACCGTTCACGGTGGAAGGAAATTAACCGGTGCACGTGTTATGAGTACCGATCTGCGTGCAAGTGTATCGCTCGTACTTGCAGGATTGGTTGCCAAGGGAACTACGCATGTGGGCCGAATTTACCACTTGGATCGAGGTTACGAAGAGCTGGAATCGAAACTCAGCCAGTGCGGAATTGATATTCGGCGGGAGCAGTACGACGAATTTGCCGCGCCGAATCAGGGCTGACGCTGTACAGGGTACAAGCTATGCTGATGGATGGGCTGTGCCTCAAGATTATCGGATGGATGGCGCTGCTTGTAGGGGCCAGTGACGGCAAGGGCCGTCTCGTCGTCTTTGTGGAACTCGTATAGTCTCTGTGCTTCCTGGAGCTCCTCGGTCCGGTCCAGCGCACCGAGCGTGAGCATCCTGTTGTATAAGCCTCCCAGATCCTCAGGATCGATTGTAAGCACGCGATCAATCCATTGCAGAGCCATATCGTAGCGTTCCATCAGATAATGCATCCGTGCGATTGCGAGCAAAAGCACGCGATCATTCGGGTAGACCTCGTATACTTTCAACCATTCTGTAATCGCATCATCGTACAACCCATAACCCCTCAGCACTTCAGCACGGAAGTACGCAGTTTTGAGATATCCTGGTGATCTTTCTTCTGCTTCTTCAAGCTGCGTTTCCGCTGCTTCCAGACTGCCTTCAGCAAGATGCACCCGGGCCAAGTTGATGGGCCCTTCCGGGCTTTGCGGAGCAACTATCGAAACCTGATTGAATGCCTCCAGTGCCCCACGCGTATCTCCCTCGAGAAAAAGTCCAATTCCGTAGTCATTCCAACGCTGCCATAACGCATACGTCGTATCTGGTTGACCTCCTTCCAACCGTCTGGCGGAGGCCATCAAAGTGATCGGAATCTCGGGAGCTTCGCCCGGTCCCAATTCCCATTTCCGTAGATCAACCTCTTTACGTGCCAGGGAATCCGGCTGACCTGGAGCCACACGGCCGCGAAATGTCCAGTTGTGAAAGTACCACTTGAACTTGCGGTGATACAAACGGGCAGACAAAGTGTGGATGTCTGTGTTCGATGGCACCCGAAAACCATAATGCACCGTATGCGCTGTGCCTGGTCCTATCATATGGGCGTAGACGGTAGCGATCCAGTCCTGGGCATTACGCCGACTAATCAAATAGCTAGCGCGATCCACCTGTACTGCACCCCAAAAATGTGCCGTTGAGTCTACTCGACCCTCTGCATCTAAATCACCGGAGATCAATATCTCTGTCCCCATTGAATCCTGGGCAGAAAATTCAAGCCACATTTCATTGGAGTCGTTCGTTCCTCCGGGAAGTAGATGCCCTACGCGCCGGTTCCGAACGACTACAGTGACCTCCACTTCCGCCCCTGGTCTCAGAGGAGGCATGATATCATTGGGGCCATAAATCCGGCCATCGACGGTAACCGAAAAAACATCAACCGATGCAGAAGATCGTAACATCTCCTGGGCATCTTCTACCTGCTTGGGGTATCCTTCAAGTGTAGGGATTGCAGTATTCGCTGTCGCAAACGTGTGACTGCGGATAAACCCATCTATCCCCCCCTGATCCTCGGACGCTACCCGTGGCATATGACAATCAATGCAAGAGAGGGGCTCCTCGGGCAAATAGAATGACCGGACGGTATTCCCACTCGTGCCACTGCTTTGCCAGGCATCGTATTCATTTTGCCCGCGCTTCCAGCGATAGTTATTCACCTCAGGAGGCAAGCCTACTTTATGGCAGGTACCACAAAACTCCATGGTCTGATGGACAGGTTTCAGCATAGCTTCTCTATGTGGACCGGGATTGGCACGCAAAAGCGTATTGTGAATCCATTTACGGGTATCATCATTGGCCCGGGCAAATGGATACTCATCTGGCGAAGAGATCACATATCTGCCGTTTCCTTTGACATCTCTCAGGGCCTCAATTGCATGACAGGAAAAACATGTAATTCCTGCCTGAGAGGTCGGATGCTCAAAGTCCAAAATCTGCTCGTCAGTTAACCGCCCTGTAAAGAGGACCAGCGGATCGTGGCAGGATGCACACCATCGGGCAGGATCATTACCGCCCCGCTCAATCAATGCTTCGATACTCTTCAGGTAATAGGGGTTATTGAATGACGAGAAACGATGAACGGATGCCTCCCACTGCGCCAGAACATCTGGATGGCATCCCTGCTGACCACAGGACTCAGAATTACCCAAATCCTCATCGCTAAGATATCCTTCATGGGCTAGGATTGCCTGAGACGCGGCCAAAGGGTTCTCCTCCATCTCTTCCACATAAATTGAGCCACCGCCCTGCAACCATGGCACAAGCCCAACCAGAAACGTCACGGCAAGCCCGCTAATCAATGTCAGCGACAGCGGATGACGCCATGCATGGGCCCCACCCGAACGAAACGCCTGTCCCCATTCCAGAAATCTGTACCGTATGCCCTCTTTCAGGGAAACGTGGACCACAAATCCGATGACCGATGTAGCGACGCAAATCACATGTAAAATGAGTAATGCCCCTGCCCCCCATGTCGAACCCAGAAATACCAGCCCAAACCCTGTGGAAAGCAATGTGATGAGTGACGCTCCCGTAAAAGTTCCGGCGAAGGTTGCTTTCCAGTTGCTGCGCAGTGGCATCTTTGACAGATGCAGTGTCAGGAAGATTACTGCGGGAAGGACAAACAATGTCCCGAGACCAATATGCAGGAGCACATTGCTCATATAGAGTAGCGCCGTCGATCCCTCAACCAGGTACAGGAACAGACTGTTGACTAGCAGTACAGCAAAACCGCCCAACAGCACAGCAACCAATCGTCGCTGACGCTTAGGTAATCGTATGTAGCGAGTACGCGGGCGTCTCATTCACTAGTTAGTAGATTGATTCGGGCCATCGCAACTGCACTCCCTGCTCCGTTAATAAACTCTGGAACTCATTCAAATGATTTGCGCGCACTCCTCTTGGTGTTGTTGATTTAGCAATACACCAGGCAGCAAGCGCGCCGACCGATTCACCGATATTCCATTCGACCGGGTGTAACCGATAGCATCCACCGGTTATATGCGTAACTCCAATATTTTTTGCCGCGGGCAACAAGTTCTCCATCCGGACCGGAATCAATGCACCCATCGGAATTTCGAAAGGCAGCGAGGCCACATCAATGTAGTTGTCCCCTCCGGTAGATGGATGTAAATCGATGCGATAGCTTCCCACTCCGATTGAGTCATCAAAATGTTCAGCCCGATTCGTGCCTTCCCGAGCTTCTTTTCCCACATGATGCTCGGTGACCGTAAACTCCGACTGAATCCGCCTAGATTCCCGTAAATAGGGTGATTTTGCAAGTCCGTCCGACGTTCCCATCACATCACCACGTAATCTGAGTCCGGGCCAGCCTTGACCACCATCTTCTCGTGGAACTTCAGTTTGTAGCCAGTAGAAGAGTGACAGGCTTAGGTCGTGAGCAGCTTGTCGATGAATGCTGCTGTCGGGCGTACCAAAGAGATTACCGTTGATATAATCGTTCTGAGGCCAGTTTACCAGGGAAATTCCCCCAGAATATGTTCCTGGTGCAAATAACCCTGGATCTATGAGCCTGCGATAAATCCACAGATTAAAGTTTTCGGTGACCGCTCCGGGTCGTGGGTCAAATGATGCAGTCCTGGGCTCAAGGGTAATGGGATGGCTGTAGGTCAAGCTGAGGAGCTTTCCAGGCCATGGAGGTTCAATTGGAGGGACATAGTCCCGCCAGTATTCGTACGACTCGGGTCGCTCAATTGTATGATCCTCCCCCGGTCTATAATCCATTGCAAAGCACCATGTAGGAGCCTGCAAATTATGGGGATCGGGACGTGTGGATGCATGCAACTCACCAGTGTCCGGCTCTGCGCCCATCACATATTCTGTCTGCGAAAGATCAAGAAGCGACCCATCCTCGGTCGCATCAATAAAGTACTTTGCCCGGATTATGCCCTGCATGGGTGATACGTGAACCGCTTGGATTTTGTCACCATGGACTTCTGCAGAAGTAGGCCGGGTATTCAATAATATTTGGAGTTGTCCGCTGCTGAGGTAGGGAGCAAACCAGTCATTGAGGATTGCAAGGGCGGCCCGAGGTTCATGACAGAGTCGCGAGACTCCACAGGTGCCCGGGTTCAAAAGCTCTGTCTCAGGGCTGATGAGTGGATAAAGCCTTCGATAGTAGCTACGGATTTCATTCCGGAATGCCAGATAGCTGGCGGTTGCCCCGTGGGCTTCAATCCACTGATGTTCATCCGGCGGGACCCCTTGTTGCGTGAACTGCCCTCCAATCCAATCGGTCTCCTCGGTGAGAATAACTTTTTGATTCATTCTTAGCGCCGCCAATGCTGCGGCACATCCTCCCGTTCCCCCTCCAATGATCGCTATGTCTGCTTCCCATTCGCTATGAAATTGGGACAACGCCAGTAGGCCTCCACTGGAAAGTTGCAAGAATGATCGTCTTGAGAACATGGATCAATCTGGAATCAATATGAATTATGAGGCAGATTGGAAATTGATCCAATCTATTTATTTAACGAGCATCATCGAACGTGTGACATGATGCTCCCCGGCATGAACCACATAGCGGTAGCTTCCCGAAGCCAACCCTGTCGTCGTGATCCATACCACATGTTCGCCAGCACTCAGTGTCTCTCTTACGGATTGGGCTTTACGGCCAGTAATATCGTAGATATTGATTTCTACCAACCCGGGCTCAGTCAGTGAAATCGGGATTGCAGTTCCTGTCCGAAACGGATTTGGGAAATTCTGACCAACGGTAACCGTTTCGATTTTCTCTGGTAAGGGGCTGGTACGCGTGGGTGTGGCGTCCGTTGATTTGACCTCACTAATAAGCGTCAGGTTTGGCAGCACATCGTTCGTCACTTCGCAGTAATACTCTGCAACCGGTTCATTGGCGTTAACGCGAACGGATGCAGAATTGGCCCCATCCATAGCATTCCCGTCCCGATACCACTGATATACATTCCCGTCTGCCGAATCAGCCACGCTGAAAATGACTTCTGCATCGGTTCTCTGTACCCATGTAATCAGGGAGTCCTGTGGTGCATACGTAAATGAGTCGCGATTAATCAACCCAACATTTGATAGCAAGTCTGTAAAGTTGAGCTGATTCCCGGATACATCGACTGTATCTAGAAAAGCCCACTCGATAAGCGCACCAATCTCGTGGAGATCATTGTTGGCAAGATCCAGATATTCCAGGTAATAGATTGTCCTGCGCGGAGGTGAAAACCCACCGGTGAACTGGTTATTGCTTAATCGAATGTCAATCAGCCTCTGATGCCCGTAGATCACTTCGAGCGTCCCCGAAAAAGCATTTTCTCTAAGATCGATTTTTCGCAGTGATGTGAGTGGGCCGATGATTGAGGGAAAATCTCCGCTCAGTTGGTTCTGGCGCAAATGAAGTTCGTCTAATGTGACCGGCAGCGAATTCACCTCACCGGTAAGCTGGTTATCCGAGAGATTCAGGATTCGCATATTTGCGCTGCTTCCCAAGTCGAATGGCACGTTGCCAGTCAATTGGTTTCCCTCCAAATCCAGAGTACCGAGAGAAGCTACTCCTCCAAACCCTTCGGGGATGGGTCCACTGAGGAGATTGTGGGCCAGAAGTAATTTTGTCAGATCTCTCGCCGTTGTCAACTCAGAGGGAATTGTACCCGTATGCTGATTACCTTCCAGGGACAAATTCTGCAGCGCGGGCATCGTTGCTAGTTCCGCTGGAATCGATCCGGTTAATTCATTATAGCCGACAAAAAGCGATTCAAGGGATCGTAATTGCGCTAATTCTGGTGGGAGGGTCCCCGTCAGGCTGTTCGCATCCACAAACAATTCAATGAGTCCTTCAATATTCGCTAATTCAACGGGAATCGTGCCTTCCAACCCATTAAAGTCGAGGAATAATCGTTTTAATGTCTTGATGGATCCCAATTCTGGGGGGATCGGTCCACTTAATTGATTCAAGAAGAGGGATAGCTTTTCGAGCGCCGGCATTTGTCCTAGTTCAGGAGGAATAGGCCCGGTGAGTTGATTGCCCCAAAGAATTAATTCTCTCAGTGAACTCAAGTTGGAGAGTGAGACGGGGATTGAACTAAAGAGCCCATTTTCTGAGAGATCCAGGATTTCCAGTTTCTCCATCGTTCCGATTCCAATCGGGATGAACCCCGCCAATCCGTTACCACTGAGATCAACTGAGGTAACTCGACCATCGTCGTCCAGAGTTACGCCATACCACTCGGAAACGGGATCCTGGAGCCATCCAGAATTATCAAACCAGGACGCACCTCTAGAAAAATTGTAAAGACTTACTAGCACCAGTGAATCTGCTTCGGATGCAGTCACTTGGGCACTGATGATACCACCCCGCTTGGAATTCACTGTACGCTGCTGAATGCGCTCCGAGAGAACCCTCTGCATACGCACTTCCCGGTCTTGAGCATCAACCTGTGTAGCCATTAATAGAGTGCACAGAAGCAGACAATCAGTAAATCGTCTGATCACATTGCAGAAAGTAGCACATGCCCTACCCTCCCTCTTTCGTGGAGTCTGGAAAAGCTGATCACCACCTACCTGATGCTTCATGACACGCAAGACATAGTACGTTCGACGGTACGCCTCAAAATAATGGGAATTATACCGAAAAGTTGCAGGCTTTTCGCTTTTATGAGTGGGTAACCGTTATTGAAAGCCTTCGGGATACAGATCTAATCCTCTGAGATAGACGTAGATTGCATCGGCAAAGCGCTGTTTGTTTAGGAATTTACGGGCACGAGCTTTGACGACTTTGTGTCATGAAATTGAATTTGCCACCAGTTGACCTTCAAATTGTGAACCTGTTGGGGTCCGTCGTTCTTGGCTTTATTCATAGAATTTTCCGTGAAAACACATGTGCTAAAATTCCTAGGAATTCAGGCTAGGAATTTTTCGGGCAATCACTAGTTACGGCAGACGTACATCTATTCTCGCATTTGTAATGCTTGAGCCCTCTGGTACTTAAATCGGGAACACGCCCCGTCAAGGTATGTACAGCTCCAAGTCAACTATCCAGAGCCAGAGGGCCAAAAATATGGACAACAACGCGAATATCTGTAGGTGTTGTATCTGTGAATCGAGGGCGGAATTGAAGCCCGTCCCTAGGGGCAAAGATTCTCTCCATTTGTTATGTACGCAATGTGGTGAGTTTGAGATATCCGGTTCGGCCGTGGTTACTTTAAGTAAGTATACGTCTACAGAAAATGTGGTCAAATTTTCAGGATGGATTCTTCACGAAAATCGTGCGGACAAAATTCCAATACTTCACACAGACACGTTGAAGGACATCGTTAACCGTCCCATTCCCGGTCGCGAAGTGCGAATGATGAGTTTGCTGGTTGAACTGGTATGCATGCGACAAGAGGTAGGTACGATGATTAATGTTACCAAGGAGCCAAGACTGCTTGCGGCCACGTACACCTCGCAAGGGGGGCGTGAGGAAATAATGGGGTTGGCGCGAATGTTGAAAGATATAGGCTTAGTCGATGTCCCAGGGCGATCGGAAAATGGTACTGTCCGCGTGACTTCACAGGGATACAGAGCAGTGGATCGCATGAAGGAACCAGGAGCGGGAAAAGGACCGATGGGTTTTCAACTCCTGTAGAGCGCCAAGACATACCTACTGACTGCTCCGCGCGCCTTGGGGATTTCATTATTTACTAGATCGACTGTCCCAGTTCCAGCGGGTTTCCCAATTAATTGTAGTGAGATACTGTGAGATATTTCAATTATTCGCAATAGTCCCCTTCTTTATTGGTCACCTTTATTCAATTTCCTACGGTTGGATAATAAGCGCCATGTCAGTTGAGATACCCGCGCACGGTTCTGTAAGGGCCGGAGGATGAAAGCCCTTCCGACTACTTAACACTTCCAAAGTAATATCGCCCCAGTAGAGAGACTTACGTATTCTGGAGTCGAATCGCCAAGTTAGTCAACGATTTTCGATTACGCTTTAGGGAGGTTGACGGCATCTCCGTGGGCCAGGAATAAAAGGTCGGGATTTTGAATTTTGGAAGATGTTGGGCAAGAAAATGTGTTAGGTCATCAAAGTCTGAACATCCGCGAATAAAGGCTACCGGACGTTGACCAAATCTGGAATTAGGCACCGGTACTACGACAGACTCCTGGACTCCAGGGAAAGAATGCAGGACCTGTTCGATTTCTTCGGGGCTGATATTTTCGCCACCAGAAATAAACATATTGTCCTTGCGCCCCAATACATACAGCTGCCCAGTTGGGTCCAGTTTTCCCAGATCGCCGGTATGGAGCCAGCCATCATTATCCACTGCACTTTGCACGCTGCCTCCATGTAGATATCCCAAACACACCGCCGGGCTACGGACTAGGATTTCACCATCTTTGGCAATCTTTATTTCATTCCCCTGAAGTATATGCCCCGAGGAGCCATAGGGGAATTTCTTACCGCCGAGGGTTATCATTGAGCTCGTTTCGGTCATACCATATGTTGTTCGAATCGGCCAGCCCCCTCTTATTCCCCGATCCAGAACATGATGAGGTGTAGGTCCACCTCCTACAATGGCGGCACGCAGACTTGCAGGGGGCCGCTGATCTATGACCTGCATGAGCTGGGCCGCGACCATGGATACATGAGTGATCTCATGGACAGAAAGTGCTTCGACGAGCGGTGTGTCCGGGTCGGGAATTACGATTTTTGTCCCCGATATTAAGCATCGGAAGATGATGCTCATGCCAGATACATGCCACAGAGGGAGGCTGAGTAACCACCGATCACTGCTCCCCAAATTCAGCTTTGAACAGGCGCTCTTAGCACTGACAATATGATTGTCTAGGGTATGGACGACAGCTTTAGGCCCACTGGAGGTCCCCGAAGTATGCAGTATTGTGGCAATCTTGCCAGAACCTGCGCGAATCTCCGGGTAATCCACACGATTCGTGTCGTAAGAATCTGGATTGATTCGATTGGTCTTGAGATCTTTTCTTTTGGTTACGACATTTGTAATCCCCAATTGATCCAACGCCTGATCTACGGCTGCACCTGGCCACTGCGTACTCAACATGCACACAGGCACACCTTTCTGGATGTATTCCAAGATAACTCCAAGCGTTTGCCTACTGGTTTCAAGACAAATTCCTATACCATGGAAAGAGTCATCTATGAAGCGCTTAGGTGGATTATGCAACGGGCTTGATTTTGTGGTCATTATTGACTTTTGTCACTCCTGTTCTATTTCAAAACGCAGTTGATTGAATCTGTTGACAAGAAGATCAAGTCAAGGAAATATCTCCAAAGTTAAAGTGTAAAGATCACGTGGGAATACAAGTTAATGGTTTGACGGTAGGACAATCGCGAACCAAGCATGAAATACCCAACGACGCGGTTCATCACTTCACGTATTGTCTATGTATGACTCAACACTCCCCTTACGCCTTCGACCTTAGGGTGCAGTGCCTCTTCGGAGGCCCTTGCTTCTTAATGAAAGTTCATGAAAACTTTCATCTATGTAGACGGGAATCAACCTCTATTACAGACCCCTAAAGAGCACATCGTTCGTGTAGTTTGATATGTTGCTCTAATTTTGGACTATATCGCAGCCACATCAGGGGATGCCAATTATAAAGTAAGCAGAGCATGCTATTTTCCTCTGAATTTTTGGGATTGCACAGGTCATCTAATCGGTTGCTCAATTAAAAGCCACTCTTAGTGATCTCAGCATTGAAAAGGTATCCATATGCCCAACATTGAATTGTTTACAGGCATCTGGAATTTTCACGATATTCTTGGATAGCGGTGCAGACTTTTCATTTGTCACAAGGATTGCATCATGAACATGTGCGAATGCAACTAGCCACGCATCAGCAGAGCTCGCGAATATTGCTTGGGCTTGATCTGAGTAGGTTGGATGATCTTGAGCCCAATTTACAATCCTCTTGTATGCCAGAATCACTTCAGTGGAGTTTTCTTCCAGAAAGAAGCTGCACGGAAGCTCATTCTTCACCCATTGGAGTAGCTCATCTGTATCATTTCCCTGGTATAGTAGGACGGCCGTCAGATAAGGCTACGGGGCGCTATGTATTTC
>VXSC01000031.1 GCA_009838195.1 Rhodothermaceae bacterium
ATTCTTGCCTGACACGGTTAATGCTAAATATCCTTTCCTCCTTATGACATCTAAGCAGATTATTCCAGAAGCCAGGACATATATCAAACGAGTAATACCGTCTGTGAGCAGTAATCAAAGCATCGGAGTCAATAAGGAAGAAGTTCCCTTGCATCAGTTGAGCTGGATACCTAATTCTTTGGCATAACCCCGGAAGGATCCTCCCCAAAGCCCCGTCAACTCATAGGCCCGTTTGAATCCAATTTTGCCTTCCATCGCCGCTCCGATCACACGAGTTGCGAAAAGTCTGCCGACGCGTACGTTTTGAGTCCTATAAAAATCGCCCCCAGAAGAAGATCTTTTACTTTTGATTGGTTGGCTGATGTAGTCCTCGTAAAACTCAAAATAGGTAGCCCTTTCAATTAGTTGTAAGTCTAGAGCTCTACGTGCAGCAACTATTGGGCTTACTTTGTATTCTCTTGCAAGTATCCTGTAGGGACTCTCCTGCCCTTTAACCTGGTTCCAGCGTTGAATCAATTCCTGCGATGGCAACAGAAATTCAGCCGCAGCACGATTGCACCATTCTTCTATTTCGGTTCCTGCAGGAATCATCTTCTCGAAACCAGAGAGTCCACTTTCTCCGAGCCAGATATGTGCCAGTTCGTGAGCTAGGGTGAACATCTGGGCAGCTTTCGAATCTTTACCGTTCACGAAAATCAGAGGGGCATACTGATCGGTAAGAGCAAAACCTCGGAATTCCTTCACATTCAAACTACGATGGTTGCTATTCCCAACGACACCGTTAATAACTGCCATCACTCCAAGTTTTTCAATATCCCGGCGAAGCCTAGCCACCGCGTCTTGCCATGTGCTAACTTTCCCTGCCCACCCACGATTCAGTCCCATCATATTTCTCATCTCCATCCCAATTGTGCCGGGGTCATCACCAAGACCGGCACTTCCAGCAAACGGCAATGGACTCGCTTGGCATTCGATCATATAATCGTGCATCCAGTCTTGCCGACGCTGCATCGCATAGATCGTATCAATGAGATTCGGGCTTGGTTTGGCCCTTTGCGTATTTCCAATCGTACGAAAGTCCGCAATAGGGAGACGTTCTTCTGGGGGCTCGTCGAGAAACAAATATCCCAGTGGAACATGCACCGCCTTGGCAAATTCCTCAAGCTGATTTAAAGTGGGAAAAATATCACGATCACTTTCCCATTCTGGTAATTTCTTGAACTTTTTCTTCTTCTCAAGATCTTCCAGTGTGACTCCGGCACGTTCGCGTGCCCAGCGCAGAAGCTCAGGTTTCACAGCAACACGTACCATTATAACTTCAGATTAGGAGTAGGCCAGAAAGGAGGATCTGAGCAAGCAGTTAACTCAATTGAAGAATACCCAAAGATTACCAGAAATCCAACATTCGAGATTGAAGGATGACTTGTAAGCAATTGGTCGTATTCAAGAAAATAAACTAATGTGTTATATATGTTTGAACTCTCCGTGATCCAATATGTTCCTATTGTAAGATAGGGAAACCTAAACCAACCGCTTTTGAATGTGCATTGTTGATTCAGTCAGTGTTTATTGGTATCAATTGCAGCTGATTCATCCTATCACATGGAAGAATCAGCTCTGTTCGTATCGGGATGGACTTCTGGTGTGTTTTCGGAGTGGGAATGATGAAGGTTGGGGAGATATTGCTCCACTGCCGGGATTCAGCCAGGAATCATTCTCAGAAGCACAATCCCAGGCAACGACCCTCGCAAAACTACTCGCGGACACCCCGATAGAGTCGCTTGATTTTGGAGACTCCAATCTCTCCCCTTCTGTGCGATTTGGATTTGAGCTTGCACAACTCAACCTGAATGCCGCAATAAAGAATCAATCAGAGACTAAACTGCCACCGGTTGCATGCTGCAGGCTCCTGAACCGACAGGGTCATAAAAATCCTGAGTCCATGACTACCCTCCATGGCTACCAAGCAGTAAAGATTAAGGTTGGAAGACAGGCATTGGACGAAGATCTTGAGTTCGTACACTCGGTTTGCTGTGAAAACCCCGATATCGATGTCCGTATTGATGCAAACCGGGCCTGGACCCTGCAGAGTGCCCAGGCATTTCTTGATGCCACACGTCACTTGGCATTTGATTATATCGAAGAACCCCTGAAGGACAAATCTCAACTTGCGGCGTTTGCCCGAGCCAGCCATGTCCCCTTGGCTCTAGATGAAACTCTCCGTGAACCTGAAGCAGAACGGTACTGTAAATTTGCCGACGTTTATGTTCTCAAGCCCACCCTTTCAGGGGGAATGACCGGAACTATTAAAAGAATCAAACAGGTGCAGGCCGAACACATCCGGTGGATAATCAGTTCTTCCTACGAATCCGGCATCGGGATGTTGGGACTGGTCGAATTAGCTGGGAACGTGCCCGGGGAAGTGCACGGCCTAGACACCTATAATTTATTTGAGCGTGATGTACTTATAGATCCGCTGCCATTGAACCGTCCAAAGCTTCAATTCGACAGACACCCGATAAAAAAAACTGATCTGGATTTGTCAATTCTGAGCGAATTATGACATCCAGTGTTAATCGGATCGAATCGCCTCAACCGCATAGTAACGAGGTATAAACCGGCGTAGAAGTGGGCGAATACCTACTAATTCACCGTAACTAGTCCATTTCTCAGTGCGAATGATTTTCCATCCTGCCTGCTCCAGGAGCCAATCAAACTGCCAGTCTTCAAATTCATGGAAATGCCGATCCCATGGATCAGATGGGTTACAATACGCGGATGCGAACCACAAACGAAGTGGTACCGTCGCAATAAGCTTGGGAGCCTGGATTGCACGCAGAACATTGTAGGGAGAAACCAAGTGTTCCAAAATCTCGAATGCGGTAACGAGATCTACATCCTCTCCCAAAGGAGTGGTAACCTGTTCCAGGTCTCCTTCGGTGTTCGTGACCTCGTATCCTGCAAGCTGCATCCGCCTACCGAGTTCATTTGGGGTGCCTAGGTCAAGAATTCGTGCTGGTGGAGGGGAGGTGGCATGCAAAAATTTCAGTGAGTTGCTAAATCGCCTCTCATGCGTTTTGTTTAACCGGTTTTCCATAACAAACAGCTTAGAGATTTATCCGCAGAAATTCTAACGATATAGGGCTTTCTACCAAAACAACGCAAAAATCACACTGTATCCAAGGAGCAAAAATGCCGTTTGTCCGAGGAGTGGATTCAGGTCGGTAGAATCGTGAATGGTTATCAGCTTATGCAGGATACTTATGGCCGGAATTAAAATTAGGACGGTGAGTCCTGCCCATACATGATCACCCGTAACACGAACAAATTCTAGTGGTAGCAGGGCTGCAATGACAACACAGCCAAGCCATAGGCCAATGCCGAATTTGCGCCCGAATCGAACCACTAATGTTTTCTTATTTGCTTTGCGATCCTCCACTATGTCACGAATATTATTCACGGTGAGGATTGCTACGGATAACAGGCCAGGTGCGAGGCCGATAATGATCACGCTTAATGTAATCTCCAGTGTTTGAACATAGTAGGTCCCCCCAACAGCCACAGGGCCAAAGAAAATCAAGACGAATAGGTCTCCCAGACCTTTGTAGCCATACGGCCATGGGCCGGCTGTATAAAGTATCCCGGCCAGGATTGACGCAAAGCCAATGATAGAAACTCCCCAACCGCCTCGATAGACCAGAATCATCCCTAGAGCTGTTGCGATGCAATAGACCAATACCGTGGCCACCAGGACATGTTGGGCAGCGATTAAGCCAGCCTGGGTGACGCGTGTGGGACCTTTTCGATTCGTCGTATCCACGCCGCTCATAAAATCAGCGTAGTCGTTGCAGAGGTTTGTCCCAATCGTGATCAGAAGTGCACAGACCACTGTAATCAGGGCAATACCAATATTGAAGATGCCGTCGTCCCATGCCATCGCAGATCCGACAAGAACAGGGGCGATGGCAACAGGCAGCGTCTTCGGACGAGATGCTAAAACCCAAGCACGGACCGGGCTGCCGTTCATGGCTTATATCCGTCCTTGTCAAAGTTAGGTGGACGTTTATTCAGGTATGCATTCTTCCCCTCCTGCCCTTCCTCGGTCATATAAAATAACATGGTTGCATGCCCCGCCAACTCTTGCAGGCCTGCCTGTCCATCACAATCGGCATTGAATCCAGCCTTCAACATGCGGATGGCAATATTCGAATTCATGAGAATTTCTCTACACCACTGTACCGTTGTACGCTCTAGGTCATCCAACTTCACCACTGTATTCACGAGTCCCATGTCCAAAGCTTCCGAAGCATTGTAGGGCCGGCATAGAAACCAAATCTCTCTGGCTTTTTTCTGACCTACGTGACGGGCAAGATAACTTGCCCCATAACCGCCATCAAACGAGCCAACCTTCGGGCCCGTCTGCATGAACTTGGCATTATCTGCGGCAATGGTGAGATCGCAGATAACATGTAGGACATGGCCTCCTCCCACGGCCCACCCTGCGACCATGGCGATCACAGGCTTTGGACAAGTTCGAATCTGCCTCTGCAGATCAAGAACGTTTAATCGCTGAATTCCTGAGCCCTCCTCTGTATATCCGTGATCTCCCCGAATGCGCTGATCCCCGCCAGAGCAAAACGCATCCGGCCCTTCTCCGGTCAAAATGATGACCCCAATGGATGAATCATCACGTGCCTTTGCGAAGGCATCCTGCATCTCTGCCACAGTCAGTGGACGAAAAGCATTCCGAACCTCTGGGCGATTGATAGTTACTTTCGCGATTCCTGCCGTTTCCGTATCTGGAATTCCCTTCTCATACAGAATATCCTTGTAGTCGCCGCAACCCTCCCATTCTATCGAGCCTTCGACGATAGGTCGGTATGTAAAGTGGTGTTGTTTTTTGGACATAGTCGTAATCAATGATTCTAAATCGAACTTCGAACTGCTTCGCTGACAAGGCGGTAGAGAGCGTTATGCAACTCTGCATTCTGAGCCCGATCCGTTTGCACTTCAATCAGATATGGGCCGGATGAAGATGCTGCAGATTGCCAGGTCTCTCGAAACTCCTCGCAGGAATCCACCGAGGAATATGGAATTTGAAACTGTGCAGCAGCCCATCGAAAATCCATGCCATGGGGGGTTCCTAAAACTTTTTCAAACTCTTCATGACCCAGAGCAACCGGAAGCATGTGAAAGATACCACCCCCATTATTGTTAACCACAACGACAATCACGTCACGCTCTCTTAGGAGGTTCAGTGAGTTCACATCATGCAGCATGGCCAAATCTCCCAACAGGACAGCCCCATAACCAAGCTTAGCTTCGGCAATCCCTGCGGCCGTGGCAAGAGTGCCATCAATACCACTGGCACCGCGATTCGCAAAAACCCGTGGAGCATCGTTACCCCGCCGGAAAAACGCTTGCAAGTCTCTAATTGGCATGCTACTGGCACCGAATACCCAATTCGTACTGTCCAGTAAATCGGAGAGTATCCATGCCAGAGATGGCTCGGAGAGATCCTTCTGCAGCACGTTCGAAAGTGTGTCCCAAACCGCTGCATCTGCACGCATCCAGACGTTTCGCCATGCCGTGTCAGATGAATTTCCAGATGGAATATTTAACAGGCCATCGCAAAAATCCGGGATCGTTGATTGGACACGATCTGTTACGGTGTGACATGGATCAATCCTACTGTCCGATGGCGAAATTGCCACGTACGTTTTTGAGGAAGAGTTGGCCAAAAAATTCTGTAGCTCTTTGGATACGAGTGGTGCTCCAAAGTGCAGGATTAGATCGGGTTGATGCCTCTGTATAGATGGTTTACTGCGTACGATCAGATCAAAAAAATTCACCGAGCTCTCAGTGGAAGGGACTGGAGCACAAATATCTGCCATTAGAGGCCATCCCAAATGATTGGCCAAATTACTGATAGCTTCTCCTTCCTCGAGGGTTCGCAATCTTCCTGACACCACCAAACCACGCTGAGCGTTGGAGATTTTCTGCAGTAATTCATCATCCAGAGTAACTGTAGATTTGGCTTCTGTTTGATAGAGTGTTCTGGGAACTCCTTCTGTTTCCCACGGGATTGCCGGGATCGAACGATCTTTGTCATTCGTTTCCAATAACGGCTCCCTAAACATACAATTCAGATGCACCGGACCACCGAGTGCCCGGTGTACTGCATAATCGATTGTGGTGCGGATAAATGACGCATCCTGTTCTGCGCCGGGAGCAGGCAAGTCTGCAAACCAATTGGGATAACTGCCAAAAATGTGAATCTGGTCAATCGTTTGATTTGCACCGGTGTCGCGGAGTTCTGGAGGACGATCCGCCGTGAGGCAAATCAATGGGACCTCATCCATAGCAGATTCTACTACAGCAGGAAGACCGTTTGCTACGGCTGTCCCAGAGGTCGTGATCCATACGCACGGTTTACGGGTTGCCCGGCCGTATCCTAATGCAAAAAATGCACTGCCCCGTTCGTCAAAGTGCACGGTCACTTGAGCAGATGGATGACTAGCCGCAGCCAAAGCAAGAGGAGCACTTCGAAACCCCGAGGCTATGACAAATTGGTCAATCCCACAACGCACCAACTCCCCGATGATCAGGCGTGCTCTTTCAGCATTGCTCTGACTCATGCGCGCTGGAGTTCTGACTGAACGGCAGAATCATATAACCCTAACACCTGTGCCAAATCACCAATCTTGTGTCCAATTTCGTGCCATTCATCTAGGGGAGTAGATCCACGAACAATGCCCGCTCCCGAATAAAGTCGGATCATTGACCCAGATATAAGCCCTGAGCGTATTGCTACAGCGAATTCCGCTTCATTGACCCCTAACCAACCCACTGGCCCTGCATACCATCCCCGATCAAAGGGCTCCTTCCGCCGAATTAGATCCAACGCCTGCTCGGATGGATATCCCCCCACCGCAGGCGACGGATGTAATGCTTCCAATACGTCTAAGCTTGTGTACTCCTGCTGCATAATCGCACGCAACCGGGAAACTAGGTGAATCTCTGAGGTCAGACGCATAATGGAAGGCAACGTGTCCATCGTTACATATGCTGCTAATGACGTAACCTCTTCCTGCAGACTGATTCGGACAAATTCATGCTCCCGCTGCTCTTTCGCACTACTGTACAACTCATCAATCATTCTTGCATCATCCACCTCAGATGCCCCACGAGGTCGAGTCCCCGCAACTGCTTCACTTTCAATAGATCGTCCTTCCCGTCTGAATAATCGTTCCGGTGAGGCGCCCAAAAATGCTTCCCCGAGAGCGGGTTCAAAAAGAAAATGAAAACAATTGGGGGAGATTTTTTTCAATGCCTGAATGATAGAGACTGGTGCCAGTGGACCTGAAAAATCTACGGAAGCCTCTCGTGCGAGCACTACTTTATCCAAAGAAGTATGGTTGAACGCATTGAGTGCACTGTCAACCATCAACCCCCAATCCTCAAAGTCCGGTCGAAAACGGTGACCCGTAGACTTTGAATTGGTTTCTGTTCCTTGGATGGAGCCATGCAAGCTATCCACCTGATCGAGAATCGATTCTATTTGCGGCTGATCATTTGGGATCACAAGATTGCACATGAGCATCGTACCCTTGGAGTTCTTGCGAACCTCAAATCTCGGCAGTACGAACCGCCATGATCCAAAAGAAGACCACTGCTCCTCGCCTGAGTGATGCAGGTCGAAGCGAATGCCTCCGTAATAACGTACCCCATGCTCACATTCTGATAGCATCGTCCCAAGCCCACTACGCAGCCCCTGTAGATCTGTGGCGGAGGATGAGTAGTGGCAATCTGCCTCGCCAAAAGCCGCTACTTCAATCCCATAATCCCTGCCCGACCAGTAGACACGCCCTCCTTCTGGACGATGGATTAACCACTCCAGTGGGGTTACGCCGTCCAATATTACCGAAACCCGAGCAATCCTCGTTTGCGATGAGTGGTATGATTTTTCAAGCAAACGCCTTACTCCAGCCCGTAATTCGTCGACCGAATTGGCATACACATGATTCAGCATCTACGGTTCCCCCCTCTGAGGCTTCCTCTTAAACATATTATCGATAACGTTCTGCTCAATTTCTTCAAAGCCAGCAAGATTGATCCCATTCCTTAGTGCGCTCCGAACCATAAAGGCCCGCAATATATGATCAGGTACGGGAAGTTTATACATTGTTTTCCAGCAGCGGACAACTATTGGACGCGTCAGATAAGTCAGAATACCCCAGCGAAGGCATATAAATCCTATCAGTCCCACAGCTAAAGACTCGTACTGACCAGACAGGGCAAGCACTGACATCACCCCGGCGTAGAGAACAGCTTGTAGGATTACGGCATCCAATACGCTCAATAAAGAGACCGTGGTGCGGTTCACCAAAGCTGGAGCCACGATTTGCCACACGAGAAAAAAAAGTGGTATGGCTACTACCAGCTGCCAGGGATGATAGTACAGGATGCCTGGAGCAAGCAGCCAGAGAGACAGCGTATGGGGGGAACGGATCCAGATATCTGAACGCGCTAAATGCAACCCAAGCGGCTCGCGCTCAAAAAGCTCGCCTGCATATTCATTCAGAAGGTCGACGGTCGTTCTGTACCAGATACCCGACTCAGTAAGAATCCCCTGCGGAGTGTTGTAGTACTCGACCCTACTTTTGGGCCAAAGTGACCAGGCCATGTCGCAGTCGTTAGGACTAAGGGTTAAACCATGCCCCCACTTTGTTGTTGCCCATCGTGGTATTACTGGGATCCGATATTAATAAAATATCGAAGCCGCTCTGGAGACACTGTGACTTGGCGCAACATAAACTCTTCTGGATATTCTACAGTAGGTTCCACACGCCCCGTCGTATCATCATAGATTTCGGAGTAAGAGATCACGGCTCGGATCAGTTGTGATTGCCGAGCCTCGAGGAATCTGGATAAGGGTATTTGATAGGTGATCGTCACGGACTCCGGATCAAGCTGAACCACGCTGTTTGCATTCGGGATTCCTTCAATCTCTACTCGTACCTGCTCTCTTTGCCCCTCTGTGAATTGTGGGGAAGATCGAATAACGGTCGTATTATTCGTCCTCAAGCTTACCAGGCCTGCGAGGGAATCCGCCAAGTCAATCTGGAAACGCACACTGTCGCCGGTCGCCACAATGGTGTCTGACTTTGTGGGCCATGTCAACAATTGATTCATCACCGACACCGGTCCTGAAACCCATACACTATCAGGGTCAAGTTGTGGTTTACCCACGAAAAAATGTGGTGGCTGGGGTACAAACCTTATACGTGATTCGATAGGAACCAGAAGTTCGCTTCTTGGCTCTTTCTCAAAGTCGATCCTTTCCGGTATAATACTTTCAATACTTACCTCTTCGGGAATTCGAAGCAGTAACTGTGTATCAACCACTCCCTGATCCGAATCAAATGTGATCGGACTATTCCAGTAACGGGCCCGAAAACGCTGTACGAGCAGGTTGAGCCCTGGACCATACAAGGTGGTGCGAATTGCCTCTGGCAATGGTTGCACTAATGCGGAATCCTCATCCATCCCGGAAACGCAAGGAGAGGAAATTTCCTCTGCCTGTGAAACACAGGTCATGTACTCCACTGACAGATAATAATTCTCCGAAAGGCTGAGCATCAGCCAGATCATGAGTGATGCCGCCAAACTGAAAATCATCGCGCGCCGCCGAGCTCCTGAGGACTTTTCTTGCTCACCCAATGTTGATTGACGGCCAAGAATCGTCCATCTAATACCGCGCCACATTCGTTCTAACTTGCTGAGCATAGGATCATCAAACCTCAATCAATTGCACTATGAGGAAATCTACGGAAGGATTTTTTAACAATTTATTGTCTGGAAGTTGATTTCCTCTCCATTTCACGATACATCCCAATCAATGTACGCGCCGAGTGTTCCCAGTTATATCGTTCTTTGACAGCCTGGTGTCCATTGATTCCCATTTCTTTGCGGCGTGATGGATTTCTGTATAACTCAATGATACTTGAGGCAAGGGCTTCATGATCTCCGTAGGGTACAACAATCCCACAATCAGTTTCTTCTACAACTTGCTGAGTATAGGTGCAATTTGTAGCGATTACAGGGCGTTTCAGATACATGTAGTGGAATAACTTATGTGCTGCTGCCTTGTCGGTCTGTTCACACTTAACCAACGGTATGAGGCATACGTCACTGGCCAAAATATAACTTTTGATTTCAGCCTGAGGTCTCCAGCCTTCAAAGAACACGTGATCCGCGATTCCCAATGATTCTGCCTGTGCTTCCAGTTCGGGTCGAATTCGCCCCTCCCCGACAATGACCAGACGTGCTTTGCACCGCCGAAGTACAAGCGACATGGAATCAAGTAGAAAATCCAGCCCTCGGTGGAGATTGATAGTACCTGCATAAACCAGGGTTAATTCGGATGCCTGCGCCTTGATTATATCCTCGTCAAGAGGGTAATTATCAAACGCTTCCGTATTGATTGTATTAGGTAAGGCGACCACCTTGCCGTCCGAACATCCAAGTGAGATATACCGATCTCGCATTTGCTCGGTGATCACAATCACCTTCTCAGCTCTGTTCGCCCATTTTTTCTCCAGAACTTTCCACCTCCGAATGCTGATGAACAATTTTCCCGGAAACCTGGTGCTCCAGGCATATATCCCGAGAACAGAAATCCAGACTTCGTGTAAATCGGCAACTACTGGGGTCCCTGCACGCCTGCCCGCTTTCAATGCTCCCCCACACATATACAGGTCGTGTGCATGGATAACATCAAAACTGTATTGCCTCTGGAGTCGCCGAACTTGCCATGCGATATACCAAGACAGAATTGGAATTGTACCTGCAAGTCCCCGCATCCAGTTGCGGAATTTTTTAGGCACATGCCGACGTACAATTGTAAACCCCTGATATTTCTCTGTTAGTTGTCGGGTATCAGGAGCAAGGACTAGTAATATGACTTCGAATCCCGCCTTCGCCAAAGAACTTGCTTCATTCTCTACACGGGTATCTGGTGGGAACGGTTGATCCAGAATCATCAGGATCCGATACGGCTTTCTTGATTCAGCCTCATAGTGTTCTAGTGCCACTGTCATGTGCACCGGCTTATGCTTTTTTAAGGGAGTGTCAAATAAAACGATATAATGGCCGGAATTGTGATCAAGAAACAACTCGGTACAAATTCGAGATGTGAGGTTCCACGAAAATTTTTGAAATCTGTTTTATCCTCCGTTGTACCTCGAACATTTTCTCTGATTCAAAAATAGAAACAACACATCTGAGCATCTCACCGACCTAGGCTGCAGATGCCGGGGGATAAAGAAGACCTAAAAGGACTATCAGACCGGTCAAAGGATCAATTAAAACGACATCCAAATCATTCATTCCAGAATTTAGTTTAGTGCTCAACTACATCTCCTCATGAGAAAAACCAGTCTTTGTTTTTTGATCTACGTCTATGCAATTAACTATGTAAGGTATGTATGACAAATAGTACAATCAACTTATCACAGCTCTGTAAATTAATCCACTCGAAAGACTTACTGTTGTTGGAGAATTGAGATTAGATGATCAAATAATTTGCCACATAGTCCTGAACGACTGAATGGTTCAATAGCTAATAGATTCAAATTTTTAGGATAAAGCTCCACCACAAGGTCAATCTGAGCATGCACAGCAGCACGTATGGATCGAAAAGTATGAGAGCAACTCCCTCTCGTCCTTAATCCCAGCCCCTCTCGTATTGACTTACAGCTTCTTCAGCCCGATAAATCAGATTGATCTCGGACGCAGATTCAGCTAGGTCATCAGTTCCGCGTATGCATTTCTTCGCCTCATGCAGAAATAGTCGATTTAGTTCCTGGATAAGAGACCTGAAATTAGGTTTATCCGATTCCTTAAGATTTTCCCATTTCTGGCCCGTCAATGCCCAAGCAGCAGAAATCGTTTCGATCATGAGCTCATCTTCCTTCCAATAGATCGGCTCGTGCGATTGCATTCCAGACCTCACCAAATTTACCAACCTACAATAAGCGAACGTATGGATACAATACAGAGCGTAAACGTTGTCGCTTACAAAAGGACGAATCTCGTTCAGAAAGCCAGGGAACGTTCCCACCATAACAGACAAATCACTGGCCGGGTATGTACACGTACTCTTGTCCTGTCTTGGAAAAAAAACCTCCTCTAATTTGCCTTCCGAAGCGAATTCTATTAAGGCCTCCCTCACTCGCTTCTTGGAACTAGTCGGATCTTTGATTGCCTCAATTAACTCGTCTTTTGTCAGAATCGACACTATAGCAGCTTGCGAGGCAAATGTCCGCTGTAAATGCAGAATATCCTTCCAGAGCAATTCTACTGATTCAATGGTCTTATCTCGAGAACTGTCGCCAATTCTACTGGCGATATCCATTGAGTTGGTTAGCGAGGTCGTGTGCGCTTTAAGTATGGAGTCAAGCTTTACGAGCTCACGTTTGTGTGTATACTCAATGCGCTTGCCAATTATGTCTATTGCACCCGGAATCAATTTCTTGATAACGGCCCACAATACCACGGCCACTGTTGCCCCTGCGCCAATTATGGATCCTATGATTCCTAACATGCTGCTCTACGGCCTCTTGATTCCACAAGCCCACGAAAAGATACGGTATGGTGGAGTAAGTCACAATGATCCAAGTACTGCGAATTACGCATAGCAGTACCTGAGAACTCGAAACTACGATTAAGGCATCTCTAAGTTGGTAGGGATTTTATTAATTGCTGAGCAATTAACTGTACGCGAAGAGGAGCAGCTAATCCAAAGCGATTGATGACTTCCTCCTCGTTTGGAAGAATTTTGTCCGAACCTACACTTGCCAACTCTTCCACGAGACTTTGAATTGTATTACTCCACCAAGTCGGGCGTTCATTGTTATTTGGAAGTTGGCGAACCACCTTCAATATTGCCGTCAAGGTGAGTGCAATACCAATATCATCACCATTAAGACCAAATGCAAACGGATCAAATGCATCAATAATGGGAACATCTGCTGTATCCAAGTCAAGTTCCTGAACCGCTTTAGTAGCTGATTCGGCTGCATTTGATAATCCTCCCATTAGACCAATCAAAGCAATCTGGAGCTTGGTTGCCATAAGCCATACGTGCTCTAACCATATTGCCCGAGGATCTTCTACCTGATCGAACGCTTCCCGATGTTTATGTCCACTGCAGATGAACGAAGCAAGTAATAATGCCGCTGACGCGAGTTGACGGCGATCAATCATCCGTTGTTCAATTTCAGAAGGCTGGTTGACATTTGGGGCGAGTGCGATTGTTATATAATTGGTGGCCCAGTCTAAAACCTTAACAGCATGCCCATTGATATTCAACTCAAGGTCTTGGTTTACCGTCGAAAGACTCAAGAGGACTGCGCGGAGTGCCCAGGCAGCAACAAATGGATCATTTGCATTTTCAGCAGCACGTACTTTGTCTTCCAGCCATTCTGTCAATTCTGATGCAGTCGTATTTTGCGTGTCCTGATCGTCGCCCGCATTAATTAGACGCTCAATGTGTTCCAGTACGAGATTCCCGTCATCAAATAGCTCTGTCAGCAGGGCACGTCCAATAAAATGCTCTATGGGCACCAATAAAGATCCGATCTGCCATACTTTGGGCTTTATCTGATGATTGGCCAAAGCTTGAGCGGCCTCTTCTCCAATCCAACCTATGAACTGAGAAAAAGCATCTGCATCATACTGGTTAAAGCGCCGCACAGCATGGACAAGATTACGCTGGAGATCAAAGTACCCGCTTTGCAGCAATTCGATCGCGACGATGTCACGGGCCTCTCTTGTTTTTTCTGGATTGCCACTGAGCAAGGCATCTTTTTGCAATAAGATCAGGTAAGCAAGAGCGGGGTCAACGGAAGATAGATGGAAGATGAGGAAATGAATTACTACCTCTTGAAGTTCGGGCGGACCATTCCATATTAGCGAGAAAAGCGAACAGCGAACTTTTATACGGAGTTCTTCTTCTGCCGGAAAGCCTGCATCTATCCAGCTTACCGGAACTTGATGTGAGTAACTGAAGACCACATCGGTGGCATGAATTAATCTTTGGAAATCCGAATCACCAGATACTGCACGCCATACAACCTCGGCTGCAGCACTCTCTTTTTGTTCTTCGGGAATCTCCAGTAGGGTACCCTCCCTATCGGATGTAGCGTAGATTTGCGTATTAATTCGTCCATCCCGATCAAGTTGGGCCAAGAAACCAATCGTCCTACGCATAAGAGGATCGAGTGCGTTGATGAGTTCCGTATCGGTAAGTGGAGTGAGTCCGGGAACTACATAGGCAGCTATAGCTTGTGATAACCTTTCCATTTCATTGCATTCCCGCAGAATCTTCAGGACAGGATTCAATGAATCAAGCACATTATCTTCAAGTACCCGAACAATAGTTTCGAGTTTATCATCCCGTTGAGCCACTGCTTTTCCAAACCAGCGGAGTGCATCATAGCGAAGTTCAATTTTACTATGATCTTGAATTGTCTGAAGTCCAATGATCACCCCTCTCCAAAAAGAGAAGCGGGTAAGATCAAATCGAGATTCCGTAGGCTTGGGAGTTACCTCTTCAAAAACCGACTCAACAGCTTCCAAAAATGCATTAGCAAGCGCAGAGCGCTCATCATCACCGAGTTCATCTGTTTCCCAGATACTAACAATAAATTGCCCTGCCACATCATTTGATACGAGACGAATGAATCCGTCCCTATTTCCATAAAGGTCGTTGAAGGTCTCCGTGAAATACTCTGGAATTTCTGTAATTGCATGGACGAGCTCCTGAAAAGGAGGTGTGAGTTGGGGCGAAATCGGCACTGGATACTGACGGAGAGTATGTGTAAGGATTAATGGGGGTACTATGCGATATCCTTGCGAGAATAGTTTGGCAGCAGCATCCTGTGCCACAGTTGAAGGCAGGTGTCCAACCGAAGAAACTTGATTAAGAAGTTCTAGGGTTGATATCGGGGGTATCGCCGCACCCCAATCAACAAAGGGATCGCGAATTTCATTAACGCCGGTTCCCATATTCTTGGGGCCTCCAAAACTGAGTAACAATGAATAGAAACGGTCGTCCGCCCAGAGCTGAAGTCCCTGAGATTGCGCCGTGCGCAGCGATTTGATAGCACCCAACCATAACTTCTCAATGGGCAGAGCTTCTTCGCTAGGCTTGTCGGTTGCATCCTCCGGTGTTTCAGTGTTGACACCCGCTTCAATCTTGACGAGAATACCCTCATCAAGTGCCGCTTGCAGCACCCGTCTCGTATCCTTTAGCCGTTCGCAGGCTAATTCCATGGCTTCCTGGCGCTCAGCCTGTTCAGAAATTTGAATCCATGCCCATGGTCCTACTTTGACACGATTTCCCAACACATTGGCCAATCCAGAGTCTACCCAAGCCAGAATTGAGTACTCATCAAATACGATCGCCTCGGGAATTGGTCGGGGCGTCTCCGTATTCCATCCTTTAAAAGCATTAGAATGCTTTTTCGACACATCCATTGCTTCATCTGTCGTAACTTCTCCAGCTTCGTTGAGCGAGGCTAAAAGGACTGCCGACGAGATCCTTAAACGATTTGCCTCTTCTGGCCAGCCATCAGAATTGCCTAAATCTGTGACGTAGAGTGCGTCGTACAAAACCGCAACCCCGAGATCTACACGACACGGTCCAAGGCTTGGATTATCTGGTGCCTCCGCTTCAATTTCCCTAGAGTAAGGGACTATAGAATCCGGTCTCTGACGAAAAAAATGAACTGCCTTGATTTGAGGGATGGCATTACTAGTGAGTAATTCTTCGTTGATTCGAGTTATATCCCTACCCAACTCTTCCGATATCCCCGAATGAACGTAACTTTCTCCCAAGGCGATCAAAATTTGGTTTGCCGTTTTCGGGCCTAAAACGCCGAGTGTTAGGATTGCTGTTTGATCAAGAAATAGCTTCGTGTCTCCATCATTGCGCTGTTGATCATATCTTGAGTGTGCATACCGGGAGTTTGTAAGTATAAAGTAGTCTCTAAAAGATTTCTGACCCTTGGAACCTCGCTTCTGAAATTGTTGTGTCCAATAAGTCCAGATTTCCCAGGATGATCGTCCAGAATGGTGAAAAAAATCAGTATATGAGAGCGCATGTGCACGAAGAAGCTTTCCCAGAAATTCGGATCTTTCCCTATCCTCTTGGACCATATTGGCCAAGAATTCAAGACCTCCTTTTATCCAGACACCGCGATTCTCACCTGCTTCGAGCATGGCTTGAGAAAAGTCATCCTCTGTCACTACGACTTTTACAGGCATCTCTGCTATCATTGCATCGAAGTAACGTTCCGCTTCTTGTTCCCTTCCAGCGGCTCGTGCTGTATGCCAAGCCTTTTGAGCAATGTTGGGATCTGGTTGCAGATTATATGCCTGAGCCAACAAATCAAACGCTATTGATGCGTGTTCCTGTGAACCTGGTGCCTGATCGTGGATTGACTGTGCGTATATAAGCAAGATGTCAGGATCTTGGGAGCCAGAATTAATGTGCGGTTCAAGTAGAATTGCAGCTTTTTCCGGTCGATTTTCGATTAAGAGAAAACGACCCGCATTGACGACAAAATGAATAGACTCGGGATATAAATTACTGGCAGAAATAAAGCAATCAATAGCCTCAGTCGTTCGACCAAGCCCGATAAGTGCCCACGCTTCAAATTCGGCGGCCTTCTCGGCATAGATTGGATCAAGATCTTGACTAATTGTTAGGAGTTCCTCGTAACGCCGGGCAACGTACAAGGCCTGAGCGTAAAGGAACCTCGATGATCTAGATGGCAGAATTTCCACCAGACGAGTAGTCCAGTAAACAGCCTCTTCAGCATAATTCAAGTCGGTTTCGTCCGGTGGAGCGCTTTCTGGAGAGGTAGATTTAACAGCAGATAGAGTAAACTGGGCAAGATGCTCAACCACATCTACATCCAACGGAAATGCATCAACTTCGTTGACTATATCAAGGGGTGTTTCATGGGTAGGAAGATTCTCAGCACGAACGAGCCAATTTTCTGCGGGTCTTAAAGGTATGGCATCAATCAGTCGCCGTGCCTCCTCAGTTCGATTCGTTCGGCGTAAATGTTGTGCGAGGAGACGAAGTGCATACTTCCTTTTCTCTTTCTCTACGCTTGCAAAGAGTGCTTCATAGAGCTCAGCCTCAATGTTTTCTGGTAACGCCGAGTCTTGATAAAACTCTGCTTTCAGGATTGTAGCCATATTGGCATCAAAATGGCCTTCACTCTGAAGAAGATGTATTTTGTTTAGTGGTGAACTTGCACCATATAGCGGGAAAACAGATGAACGAATTTCTTCGTCTAACATATCAACCCCGCTCATAAATCGCTCATTGAGTTCACGATCTCTGAGAAGCTCAGCAACCATACGAAGACAGCCGAGAGCTTGTGCTCGGAAGAAGGAGTCATTCTCGGCTGTCTCTAATGCCACATCTATGCGATCAATCAAATTGTTGGCGAGAAGACCACGATCGTAATCAAGGGGAGTGTATTCTGTAATTACTCGTTTGAATAGGTCAAGTGTTAGCTGAGCACGTTTAAGATTAACGATCGCATGAGTGATGTCACCGTCAGTTTGCAGTAAGAGGTCAGCCGTAAGTTCCACTGCTCCGGCATCTTTGGCATCTATGATATAAAGACGAGCCTCGACACGATGGAGGATCTGGTCTGCACTCTGGACATCAGCAAGTAGTTCATCTATCTTGTACCAATCTTTTTTGAGATAGGCAAGACAAGGAGCCGCGGTCTTTCGGTACACTTCGCTTTCCTTGTCCATCTCCTTCATAAAGTGTTGGAGTTCGTCTTTGAGTCCAACATTAAAGAGTGTTATCACGGCCTGCTCATGCCATTCGGGAGCAATTGCCCCCAACTTATGAGCACGCCACCAATATTCACGTCCAGATTCAATATCACCCTGCCAACAAGCTGCCGACGCAGCCGCAAACAATAGCCGCTGACGATATGTGCGCAGTTCCACTACAGAATGATATTTTGAACCGTTGTCTTTTCCTATAGCAGCATCAATGGCATTAATGTATCTTTGGGCGTAGGCAAGTGCATCCTTGGCTTCCCCCTCCTTCATGAGTTTTGATAACCCATCAAGACTTGGTTCGATGATCGCGGCTAGTATTGGGGATGGAAGGTTTTTCTTGTTAAGAACAGTTTCAAGTCCAGGGTCATCTTGGCCTACCTTTACATCAGTACGTTGCTGAAGCAATCCCTCTATTCGATTGATTCCCTTGAGAATTTCAGAGCGGTCTTTTGCAGCTTTTTGAAGTGACAGGTCCCGGTCTAGGGCGCGTAACCTGGTCTGATCAATGGCATCATAAAATTTTTCAATAAATAAATCTGCGGCCCCTACGGGCACCTCGGGAGATTCATCAAATCCTTCAAGAACAAGGTCATCAGTGGTGAGACGCTCTCCCCGGGCAAATGTCGACAGCAGGAGTTTTTCGTGGTTGATTTCCCGATCAATGAAGGTCGAGCCAGACATACCGTAATCGTCACCGAAGTGCTTGTGGAATTCCAGCTGGGCATAACCAATAGCTTTAGCAATCTCTTTTATAGCCTTCTTCTCAGTCTCATCCGGGGGTCTGTTTAGAAGTTTCTCGGCTATCGTGATTAAAATCGGCAATATTATCTCCATTACAGACTTTAACGAGCCAAATCAGCAGTCGGGTGAACACAAGCTCCACAGAGACTGAGATAGTTCAGGTAGCAAATGTAGGGCATCATTACCGTATTTGTATTTCCGTGCCCCCCCCCCGCGTCTACGGGACATACTCACCAGCCCAATCGGTGTTCTGTATCGTATCTGGAGTTTGGAGCCGGATGACTCGTAGTAAGGTCAATAGCATCGCTTTAGCCCAAATACAGTATTTCTAAGGTGATTTACCTGGATGGATATCTTCGGCATGAACCAGTTCAGAAATCTCAGTGGATATTAATTCATCAGAAGCGGTATACCCGAAGACACCACTGTGAGATGGGTCATTTTGTTCGGGTAAGTGAATGATTTTTGCGGGGAGGTCACTGTTACGGAGAATCACTTCCTTAACCATACCGACCTGTAACGAAACAAACTTGCCGTTACGCCTAACTCCGAACTTCTTTTCCCGAAAAGCTTGACGAACATAGTCTATAGCTTGGGGCAAGTCGGTGGTCTCGAAAAACTCAAGCCAGTTCACTGACAAATGATCGTCCCTGTCCCTGAGTTCAAATGCAGTTGCAAGCGGCAGACCGTCATCGCCAATGGCTGAAGGCTTGCAATATCTAGCAACGTGGTGATCTTCGCCTATCTCTAAACTGGACATTCCTAGCTATAGGAATAATTGATGAAAGGCAGAATAGATTTCAGAGCGTGCATTTTTGTACCTGAACCCTGAATGGTCTGTCTGCCACCTTTGTCGCTCGTCGTTCCCGCAAAACGGGTATTCCCATCAGCTAAGAATTTCATTACCGCAGACGTCTTTTTTGAGCGCCATTCAGCCTGTAATAATCCGTTGGGGCTTATGCCAATCTGAGGGTAGGGTAACGACTTACCATCACCGATAAAAAACTGGGCCAATTCTCTTAGCGACATAAAATTCATGGCAGGATCTTCTGGATCATCATCCTGGGTGATTTCGTGCAGATATTTAAGGCGTTCTGCAATTTTCCGACGCCCCAAATGGTCTAGAATATCAAATATCTCCTGACTTTGAGTCGCATTATTAACTTGGGCTGCTGGATCGGTTTTCCCAGTGATAATATCACTTGGATTCCCCTGGAATCGCACAGAGATATTTGTCGATAAACTATTCCAAAGCAGATTAATAGGATCTGAATTTCTATCCCTATTTCTAATGACTCTCGAAAAGACTTCTCTAGAAAACGATGAAGGTGAACACCTAATCGATTCATCTCTTGAAGCAACGGTATCCTTAGGCGTCGGTCTGGGACGAATTACTTGAATCCTTCGAGTGATAGGAGTGAACCCTCTGTCATCATTTTCCCCGATACTATGAAAAACCTCTCTGGAACTCAGTTCAGTGACATGAAATTTCACCTTGGGGCCTGAATATTCACTAATCCATGGACGCACATCAAGCACCTCATCTTCGATTGTGGAAATGCTATCTGAGTCTATCAACCCCATCTTTATTACCGCTTGTCACGGGTGAGTAGATATTTAATAAGACTACTTGCAGTTTGGTTTTGTAAAGTTTGTCTGCAAACTTAACTGAATTGACCAGTCAATATTATGGTAGAGATCTCACTTCGACCACTCTAATACTATCTTCGTACTATCCAGGAAAAATCACTAGTCAAACACGGTTTTCTGGCAACTCAACGCAGAAAAAAGCCCCCTACAATTAAGTAAGCCCTTTACAACTCCAGACCCAGAGGGTGTACCGATTTAGCACTCCTTAGTTCAAGAGAGTTTACCGATAGATTATGGTGACCTCACAATAATCTCGCCAACATTGGCATGCGACATCTTCCGACAGCTTATTTCAGAAGAGAACGGGCAATCATTGCAGCTGCTCTTCCCTCAGGACCCTCACCCAGACGACATTGAGGGCCAGTTGGTCTTCCCATTGCAGCATTGATGATAGACTCTTGGTTTGCCCCGGTACACACACTCCAGTTATTTTCGAAGGTTTCGGGGTACTCGGTCTCCTCACGCAGGATAATACAGGGTACCCCAAACCAGTAGGCTTCTTTCTGGAGTCCACCACTATCGGTCAGTACGCGATGGGCATTGGATGTGAGGGTCAGCATTGTTAGGTAGCTGACCGGCGGAGTGATTTCTACGTTGTCTGGAACGGTAATGTGACCTAGTACAGCTTTTGTTCGGGGATGAAGTGGCAAAATAACCGGTAATGGTAATTGCCCGAAAGCTGAAAAGATGCTTTGAAGATTTTCTTTAATATCTGTATTGGATGGGCGATGCACGGTTGCCAGACAATAATCTCCAGCGTTATGGTGGGTGATTGATTTGAGGGGAAACAGTTTCTTCGCACGTTCGGCAAACATGTGCGTAGCATCCAGCATAACATCGCCGACGAGTATGGTATTCTCTTTTAGCCCTTCCCGTTCTAAGTTCTCTGCTGCAGTTTCAGTTGGTGCAAGCAGCCACTTTGATACACGGTCCGTGAGAATCCGATTGATCTCTTCCGGCATCAACCAATTGAAACTCCGTATCCCTGCTTCGACATGTGCAATGGGGATATTCCCTTTCGCTGCAACAAGAGCTCCGGCAAGGGTTGTATTTGTGTCCCCATAAACAATGACGGCATCATACGGCCCCCTTTCTTTGATAAACTTCTCCAGCCGCACCATGATCTCCCCGGTCTGCGCTGCATGAGAACCAGATCCAGCCTCAAGGTTTGAGACCGGTGGAGGAACCCCAAGTTCATCAAAAAAGATTTGACTTAGCAGTTCATCATAATGCTGCCCGGAATGAATCAGAGTTTCTCTGATTCCGACCTCCTTGAGCGCCGGACTTACGGCTGCCGCCTTCACAAATTGCGGCCGGGCTCCGACCAGTGTACATACATGCATCTGCCTATTTCATGAATCTGATTTAGAGAGTTGGTCAAGCAAATGAGCAAGCCGGCCAGTCAGGCGAGGACGTTCATATTCAGCCAAAACTTCATCGTTGATTGGCCAGGCATCCTCCCGAGATTCCAGGCAATTCTTCAAAAAGCCAAACATACCTTCTTGGTCTTCATAGTCAAAGATGTTTCCGGCGTGAACCTGATTCAAGATATCAGCCAGATCTCCTTCTGTGGGCCCTAAAGCCAGGATTGGCCTACGAGCCGACATATATTCAAAAACCTTCCCAGGAACAAGTCCCAAGCTGCTATGGTCTTGGATACGAGGCAATGCAAGTAAAAGGACATCAACGCTATGCATGTAAGCTACTGCTTCATCATGAGGAAGGTAACCGAGCCCTTTCACCGGAATCCCACCGATACGGTATGCCTCTAGTGCTTCTGGATTCACTACCTTACCCACAATGTGAACTTCAACTGGCATGATAGTCTGTAATTGTTGTAGCGCACCGACCAGTGCATTTGAGTGTATGCGCAGGTTGTACGTTCCAATGTATGCAAGTGTGAATGCATTCTCTTCCCTAGTTCGCGTCGTCTGATTCCGCGAAATGTCAGCAGGATCGAATCCATTGGGGATCGTCTCGTAGCAATGCATATTGACCCGACGTTTAAGTCCCGTTCCCCAATTCCCACTTACTGAAACCACCGCACTGGCCGTACTCAGAACCTTGCGTTCCAGTGCGGACTGGATTTTTCTTGCGATCCTTCCCTCATACATTTGATCACTATAGTAAATCTCGGCCCAGGGATCCCGTATGTCCACCACCCAGGGAAGCTTTGAAGCTTTATGTGCAGCCATACCAATGAAGTGGCTTGAGTGCGGTGGACCCGTACTCATGATTGCATCGAATTTCTGTTCCTGTACCAGCTTCCGAACAACCCGAGATGCAAAAGGAATCCATCCGATTCTGGCATCCGGTAGAAAAATATTTCCTCTGAGCCAGCGGGCAACCCGTTTGAATCTCGATTCACCGCCAACATGGCCAACCACAACTACATCCGCTTTCTTTTTGCCTTGAAAGCGGGCATAAAGGCTAAATGGATCCCAAGCCCGTGTACGAATTACTTTGACTTCGGAGGGAATCTCCTGGAGAAGAGATTCATCCGTTGACGGGAAGGCTGCATACTCCGGATCAACCGTCAATACGGTGGGCAACCACCCGTAATTCGGGAGATAGCGTGCGAACTTGAGCATTCGTTGTACGCCTGATCCTCCAGATGGAGGAAAATAGTAGCTAATCAAAAGAATCCGTTTCACTGTTTGTTCGAAGTAACAGCGACAAAATTGATCACGACTGGCCTACCCCCGAGTCCGTCTAAAGTAGCTGAAAACACTCAAGCCGAAAAGGATGAGTGTGAGGCCATATATGACTACCGTAGAGATCAGACTGATTCCCTTACCCCAAACGTAACTGGCAGGGTTGAAGGCCATCTGAAGTGTATGTTTGCCAGCCGGTACGGCGACGGCGCGTAGCAAATAATTCGCTTGATGAATCGGTACATGATTCCCATTGAGGGTAGCCGTCCAGCCAGCGGGATAATACAGCTCACTGATTACCAGAAGCCGTGGTGCATCTGTTTCCACTTCGAAAGTAATCTGCCTCGGCCCATACTCAGTTGGATCTACCACGACAATACTGGATGAGTCAATCGGGGTCACCTCTGCTTCAATGAGTGCCGAGAGTAAAGCCTGGGTAGAAGGATCAAAGTCGGGTTCCAGAAGACGGCGCATCGCTTCATCCGGGTCTTCAATCACTTCGGTCTCTCCTACGAAGTATGCCCGTGGAAGGACATCAAGATTTTCGTAGACACTTAAACCGGATTCTGCACCATATTCTACATTGAGTGCACCCGTAATGGGAGCCGGAGAGAATATGTACCGAACATTCATCATATCAAGTACATTCTCGTTTGGCATTCCGGTATTCGGATCAAAGAGAAGATTATCCAGGAAATCTTGATACAGGCGCAATTTTGCACCACTATAGCCGCCTAATGACTCATGGTGGAATGATGGACGGGCAAGTCCTGTCTGATCTATACGTTCGAGTGAGAGAATACGGAACTGTCCCTCCTGCTCAAGCACATACTCATCAACATCCAAAGTTTCGATACGCCGTGAGGGATCCTGCGAAATACTGAGGTTATCGGTATTCAAGTATCTCTGTGCTACACCTCCCAAGTCTAAAACAACCAGAAGCGCAAGAAATATTTGCAAGATCCAGGCCGGTAATATTCTGCGTTGAAACGCAATCAATGTGAGGGATGCCAATAGTATAAAGAGAAAAGAACGCCTCGCATCCCCTGAAAAAGCATCTTTGCGTGGGGGGACCACTTGTTCGGAAAGAAGCCGTTCGGCAGCAGCAATGACTTGAGGATCAGATGGATTTCGATCTGCGGATTGGGCTACGTAAGCAATGACCTGCTGAAGCTCTCCCTCCCGCTGAAAGTCAAGCAAGGAGCTCCCAGCTGTCATCAAGAGTAACAGCAAACCGCCGGTTGCCCCAAAGACAATGAACACAGAGCGCCATTTTGTGTGTTGTGCCGCGGCAGAGGGTTCCAAACGCACAATGTAGGCGAGTCCCAGTGCTGCAAGAATCGCCAGAATGAGGGCGACTGCGATCAGCCAGGTTTCTGGAGCTCTAAAGGCATCAAATAGCGGGAAGTAGTCGAACATAGCGCGGTTCAACACTCCGAAATGCCGCCCGAAAGAAAACAGTACCATCAGACCTCCAGCGATCCCCAGTACTGCTACGAGTCGAGATCGAATTCGCCATAATGCAATGACTGCGAGCGCGAGCACGATACCCCCTGTGTAATGGGGCCCACCGGTGAACGGCTTGGGCCCCCAATAATATGTGGATCCACCATAGGCATCTGCGATGAGCAGGGTCAACAGTTCCCCAGGGCTTTGACTCCAACGCATCGCATACTCCCAACTCAGCCCTCCATCACCACCACCAGTTGATGCCCCCCGGATACTGTATTCCTTGTATTCAAGCGTAGGCCAATAATACTCAGCCACCATGAGTAGTGCCAGTATACAGCCCACGGCGAGGAGCCCCGTTGCTTTAAAGAACTGGGGTAGTTTCTTATGTCGCCGCGCCTCAAAAAACAATACTATCCACCATACAAGTGCCAGAAATGTCACGTAATAGGTAATCTGCACATGTCCTGCCCGAAGGTTCACCGCCAAAGCAATCGTGAAAAGGAGACTTGCGACAATGCTTGGATTGCGCATCCCATACACGAAGGTCAACAATAGCCAGGGAGCAAAGGCCAACGCGACGAACTTAGTGTTATGACCTGCGAGCAGTATGACTGGCAAGTAGGTGGTCATGGCGTACGCACATGCGGCTAACAGCGAATTCAGGGTATCGCGTGTTAGGTACCAGATTAGCCAGTACCCCCCGAGAAGCATAAAAATTACATGCGAGAAGGGCCAGGAAATCCTACGTAAGGCGCGGGGTAATTCATCAATTTGAGGTACCAAGGCAGGATTGGAGATAATATACCCCGGCATACCTGCGAACACATTCGTTGCCCAAAGTGGCTCTTCACCGGTCTCTTCGCGGTATTCCAGCATGCTCTGAGCCGCTGCCTTCCACTCTACGGTATCACCACCAACGAGACTTCTTCCACTGAAAAGGGTTGCCCAGGAAAAATAGACGGCAACAACGATGAGCCCAAGAACACAGACTACATGCTGTACAACAGGAGATTGAGCTGCCCACCATGACTTCTGCAATTGGGGGGATTGCGCCGCTTTAGATCTGCCCATAGAGCCGATTACTGCCCAATGACTTTCGGAACCCGGAAGTAATCCCCATCGGTATCCGGTGCATTGCTAAGTGCTTCTTCATGCTTTATACGCTCCTGAACTGAATCTGCGCGTACGGCATGTGTAAGATCGTGTACGTGCGTAACCGGCTCTATATCTGAGGTGTCCAGCTGGTTCAACGTCCCCATATAATCAAGAATTCGACTCATGTCATGAGCCAGGACTTCCTCCTCGGCCTCTGTAAATCGCAGTTTGGCCAACTTTGCAATGTGACGAACTTCTTTTCTTGAAATAGGCATCGGAGAGGGCAACGGTTCGCTTACGGTAGCCTATGATTGCTGTTCCATGTCTCGACAAGCACATTTGCACAAATATACGGAGATTTGGAAGCATGAAAACGGTTTAGTCCTATTCAGGTTGCTGTTCTACGTGTTCCGTGCGGTGATCCAGATCTCAGAATTCCGACTCTGCATCCCCGAGTGCAAGGCATCTTGGGATTGGAAGTATATTGCTGTCCGACTTTCTACAACACCTCCTATCTTATCTTTACGTTTTCTCTTGAATCCGATCAACCTGCCGATATATGCGAAGCCTTAAGCTGCTGATATTGTCTGGACTTTTTCTGACGGTACCAGTGTCCGTCAATGCACAACGTGTAACCGGGGGACTGAAATTCGGCATCACGAACACAACTTTTATTGGCAACCTTGCCGCGGGTGAAACTACATGGGAAAGCATTACAGGCGTTGCCGGAGGAGGAACAGCTGAACTGCGCATTGTCGGCGGCCTTAGTGTAGTTGGTGAATTACTCTACCTTCGTATGGGTGCCAAGACCCGGGTACAATACAATGATTTTCCTGGCCTGCTAACCAGTAGGGCATCGTATTTATCGGCACCTGTTCTGCTTCAATTCCGTTTTGATCCCTCGGGGCTTGTTCGGCCTCGTATTTTCCTTGGAGGCGCCGCTTTATTTGTGATAGACTCTGCGATTCTTGTGGAGGCCACTGATACTGGACAGATCTTTATTGAGGAAAACGAATCCATTGAAACCCTTGATTATGGGTTGATGGTCGGAGCCGGCATTGATTTCGATGTGGCGGCTCAACACCTATCATTGGAGTTGAGATATTATCAAGGCCAACGTGATGTCACCAAGCCTGATTCCGAAACGGGCGAATTAACTGTCCTGAATAACGAGGGTTGGATGATTATGGCTGGAGTGCTTTTTTAGTTGGTTATTGGGCATGGTTGACTATTCAGCTACAGAGAGAAAGAGGCTCTAAGTTTGCAGTCGATCTCTGCTACTCGGGAGAGAATTATGTTATATATGATTAATCATTACTTATGAATGATAATTTTGCCTGCTAGGCTACTTTTATTGTAGGTTTTTGTGAGAAAACGAGCATTATTTCATATATAATATTTTACTGATATTCGTAAGTGAAACATAATCAAATATGTGTCGTATGAACCCGGCGTGAATCATTATAATTAATTCAATGCCCAATTCAAAAAAACTTAGAGCTTCCATCCCCTACGACACTAAGGAGTGGATCGTAGATGCACGAATAGAAAATGTAGATTATGGACACCCTCATATGCACCTTGTACACAAGAGATTGTTTGACAAGGGGATAATCGAGGAAAATGACCGGGTATGTGGAATTGAGATCCGAGAACCCGTAACAGATGGCCCCTTCCGCGTTTATATATGCATCTACCAGGGTTCGAGTGGAAAAGATTATTTTAAAGCAATTGACGAACACAGTTCTATTCGCATCTGCAAGGTAGACATAACGGAAATCTACCAGCCAAACGATTTGCTGCGGGACTTTCACAGATTCTCTATTCTCTTTGCAGACCCGATCATTTACGACAAGCAGGTGGACGTAAAGGAAGTGGTTAGACGGTAATGATGCGTATGATCATTGGACAAGCCATTTTTCCGGCCATATCCACTATACCATACACCGGTATCAGAAATTAGAGAATAGATGATGTACATAGTGTCAGATTTTATACACTTGCAGTGTGGCCAAAAAACTCGCAGATGCTATGTGGCAGCACAAGTTCCGGTGTTGTAATTGCGACAGTCATGGAACAAAGATCATCCGAAATTCTTAGTAGAAGAAACGAGGTTCACTGACATGTCATCAAATTCAGCAAAGAAGTGGAATATCTTGGTAGCCAAAGATGAAAGCGGTAGCTTGGAAGATCGAGGATGGTGGATGGGAGATAATTTTATGCATGCGATTTTATCTTACAAAAGGAGCCAGCATCGTGCCAATTGGGAAATCGAAATGATTAATGACCCGCTCAGTGTCAGCACACCATACTACAAAATTATTGGTGAGGACGGGGCTGTATTTGAACATCATGTGCAGAGACTTGGCAGACAGCGCTCTAGCATTGGTTTTAAAATTGGGCTCAGAGACGTAATCCAGAAAGGTAAAACTGCTCTAAGTATCATCGAAAGACTCGCTCATTGGTACGGTATAATTCATGGAATTTTGGAATCTATTCAGCATCTGATTCAAAATTCCATATGTTCATGTTTTATGAGTCGGTCAAAAATATCTATATCACGGTAATAAGGATCAAAGAATAGGTAGTATATCCTGAGTTAACTAAAGGATGGGCAACTAGCCCCGTTCCGCCAGTGTTGTGTTAGGGGGATAAAGGGGATTCATCTGATCATAAATCCCTGTTAGGCACTTAGCTATCTAGTTGCTGTACGATATCGTGGATCTGTTCTAATACCATCGTAATCCAGGCTTCCAGGTTCTCGGGATTCTGGACCTCGGGGAAATCGTACCCGAACACGGGAATCGTATCCCTGCCTACCTGCACACGACTGCTGCTAGAGCGTCCCAATGCGATCACAGCATGAATATTTTGTCGCGCCCAAACAGGGTATTCAAATACGGCATGTAGTGCGGCACCGGTGCCCGTAGCGACTAACAGAGACCGTCTCGGAAATACCCGATCCACCCACCCCGCTGCATATTGGCGTGCGAGTTCCATCAATATAGCCGAAGGCATCCATCGAGAAGAATCTGACTCCACAGAGATCCATGACGGATCCGCGATAACAATGATGAGCTGTGATGCATACTGCGGATCCTGACCAGCGATAAATCCCATCACATTCAGAGGGGATTCATAGGTATCTATCCGAGCCTCTACGGATACCGGTTCGGGAAGAACATATCTAATCTTCGGAAGCTCTCCCAAGGCAACGCTGTCTGCAGACAACCCTGATATGCTCGCCAAAGCAGATCGTGTGACTTCGAGTACCATGGCATTCGTCCCTGCATTAGATGCTAAGCGCGGGGCTACATCCCCTATGCCCAGAATCACCTCTGTGCCACGCTGAACAAGCTGATGAATACGGTCAGACGTAAGCAACTGCTTGGGGAGCACTACAGCCAACCCTTCATTCACCGTAGGATCCTCGGGAGATATAAATTCAGTTATGGTGTGTGCACCTGAGCCTGATCGAGGATCAGGCCAAAACGACTCCCCAAGCCCGGTTGCATTGCCAAGCCTTCCTCCCTTGATGACGCGTCTGGATCCCTGTAGCGGGAAGATTAACGAGTCACCGAATATGGGCTGCACTCCGACCATCCGAGCAGCCATATATGTTGTGATATCCCGAGGTTGTCCAGACTCTTGCTGCAACACCAATTGTCGAGTATCCTGAATTACATCGATAGGCTGCCATAAAGATGGATTTAAAAAATCTTCTGAGCCGGCTTGATCCAGTGTAGCACAACCTGCAATGAATAATGCCAGGGAGAAATAACCCCAATAGGACACACGGTAGGATCGGTCATTCATTGAATGCACACTGCTTACATGATTGATTCAACCGCATCGAGCAGCCTGTCCCATCCCAGAGATTGTTTATGGCGTCGTACCCCCTCTACAAGATCGTCTTGCATCCCCTCTACAAAATATCGTACGATAGCTTTGGCCAATGCAGATGGATCATTCGGGGGAACAATAAGCCCCGATTCTTCATGAGGTACAACCTCGGCAAGCCCACCTACATCCGTAGTAATCACAGGAACGTCAAACTGGTAGGCAACCTGTGCAACCCCACTCTGGGTTGCAGATAAGTACGGCTGTACAACCACATTGGCTGCAGCAAAGTAGTCAGCCACTTTGTCTTTGGGAATGTATTCGTTGACAAATCTCACTTGCCCGGATAGTCCTAATGACTCAACCTTATCCCTGTAGGATGCCTCGTCCTCATAAAACTCTCCAGCTACGATTAAGCGGATGTCAGGGAGTGCAGCCCGAACCTGCTGCATGCTGTCTAAAAGAATATGAAGCCCTTTGTATCGTCGCACAAACCCAAAAAATAGAATCACTGGCAAATTCTGATCCAGCTGTAATTTTGAACGCGCATGAGTTTGACTGGCCGCCTTACCGAAGATATCATAGACCGGATGCGGTGCGAAAGCGCGCGGGCAAGAGACTCCAAGTTGGTCCAAGTCCTTATCCACCGATGAGGACATTACCACACACCCTTGTACTGCCTTGAAGAAGTAGCGTCCTAAAGCGATATCGCCCAGCCGGCGCTCATGCGGTAACGCATTATCAACCACAACCAAAGATGTGATATTGCTACGAGCAAGCTTGCGTGCCATTGTACCAAAAACCGGAGCAAAAAATGGCATCCAGTAGCGAAAAATCACCACCTCTGCCCCCAGTTCCCGGATACGTTTAACAGTCTTCCACCATGACAGAGGGTTTATCGAATCGATCACTCGCTCAGCCTCCACAGCCCTTTCGATGTCCGTTTCAGTTTCATATTGAGTCCGACCTGGGAAAAGAAACTCTGGATATTGACGCGTGAACGTGATAGCATGAACTCGATGCCCACGAGCGATCAGGCCTGCCGCTAGTGTTTCGGACAGATGAGCAATGCCTCCCCGGTAGGGATACATAGGGCTGACAAGTACGATCCTTCGTCCCTCACCCATTTACCTGTGTTCAAGAAAGTAAGTTTAGCTGCACCGAAAATACTCACTTAACTGGGAAGTTTCGTTCCCGGATCTGAGTTGTCTATCGTGAATCACACAATCCGAGTAATCTGAGCCGTTCCAAATTACACATGTGCAACTACGAACGGCGAATTGCGTACCTAATAACAGTAACATTCTAACCCCATTATGACTTCACAAAACAACAATATAAAAGAGCGGCTCGGAGAGCGCTTTGAAGAAATCAAAGTAGAAGGCTCCCAACTAGTCAACAAAGTGAAAGAACTTGTGCGAGAAGGAAACGCTCGCAAAATATCCATTATCAAAGATGGCCGAACCCTTGCCGAATTCCCAATGTACGTGGGCCTCGTGGGTTCTGGTGCAGCAGTTTTCTTTGCTGCACCGCTCGCCGCGATTGCTGCAATTGCGGCGCTGGTGACAGAAGTCACAGTACGCATCGAACGTGAGCCTTCTGAAGGCATTGAACGGAGTTCTTCACAAGATTTGGATGACCTGCCGTGACTGTACCCTGTAGTGTAGGGAGTGACGATGTCTGTTTGGCCGCCGAACAACTTCAGGACATCGTCCATAAGACTCCCGTTCTCACCTCCAGGACTGTAGATGCACGCATAGGAGCACGCGTGTATTTCAAGTGTGAAAATTTTCAACGCTCGGGAAGTTTTAAATTCCGAGGTGCTTATAACACGTTACGTCAACTTCCAGCTACTACCGAGAAAGTTCTTACGTTTTCTTCCGGCAACCATGCCCAGGCCGTAGCGCTTGCTGGAGCGCTACTGGATACCCAACCCACGATCATCATGCCCCACGATGCCCCTCCGGTAAAACGGGCTGCAACCGCTGGATACGGGGCGAAAATTATTCCCTATGATCGTAATGAGATCAGCCGTGAAGCATTGGCAGAGCAGTTGGCTACAGAGCAGGGACTCCCGATTATTCCGCCGTATGATCACCCATATATTGTCGCTGGTCAAGGGACTGCCGCACTGGAACTGCTACAGGACTATCCAGACTTGGACGTACTCCTGGTCCCATGCGGCGGCGGTGGGCTGCTGTCTGGTTCTCTACTTGCGGCCCAAGCGATCAATTCATCGATCCAGGTCGTCGGAGTCGAACCCGGTGCAGCAAATGATGCTGCACTCAGCTTCAAAAGCGGTGTCCTGCATACGGTACATAATCCGGAAACCATCGCAGATGGTGCTCGCACACCATCACTTGGGGTCCTGACATTTGAAATCATACGTAACCTCGCACACGATATCGTAACCGTGTCTGACGCGGCAATTCTGTCCGCCATGCAGCTACTGTGGGAGCGAATGAAGATCGTTGTTGAACCAACGGGGGCCTTGGGGATGGCTGCACTACTGAGCAAAGCAGCCGATGTAGAAGGGATGAACGTGGGAGTTATTCTGAGTGGCGGGAATGTCGGCCTGGATCAAATGCAATCCTATCTCGGTGCGACCTGATTTAATCCGTAAGCTCTGACCAACGCCACGTCTTTAGCACATCAATACATCCATGGGCAGTACGATCATACTGTAGCGGTGTGACTGATACATATCCATTTTCGAGGGCCCCAGTATCGGTGTCGTCACCTGTATCCAATACATTCATCATACCGCGGTACCAGTAATAAGACCTGTTTGAGGGGTCCGTTCGCCCAACGAAGCCCTCTTCCCATCTTGATCGGGCCTGTCGGGCAACCTGTATGCCTCTAATTTGAGCCTCGGGTATAGCGGGAATATTTGCACTGAGAACAACACCTCTCGGTAGTTGGCTTCTGAGCACTTTCTGTGCGATCACCTTGGCATAGTTACCGGCAGGAGAATAATCAGCATCCGGGTCTTTCGAGTCAAGACTGAAGGCAATGGAATCAATCCCATTCACGGACGATTCTGTCGCTGCACTGATTGTGCCTGAATAGATTACGTTAATTGCGATGTTGGACCCTCTGTTAATGCCACTGACCGCCAAGTCCGGTTTACGATGTAATAACTCATGCAATGCCAGCTTCATACAATCACAGGGGGTTCCGGTAATGCCTAAAGCTCGAATATGACTTAGCTCGTCCCCAAAGTTGTAGGTCTCTACCCGAATAGGATGGTCCAGGGTAATCGAATGTCCCACTGCAGTTTGATCATCAAGTGGAGCAACGACCATTACATCTCCCACCTCATCCATCGCCTTCGTTAACGCACGAATACCAGGGGAAGTAATCCCATCATCATTCGTAACCAAAATCAACGGTCGCCGGCGAGAGCTAATCATTTTCCTAATTCTTGATGAAAAGCCACAAACTAATAACTCTCCTCGGATGATGGAAAAGAATGACTCCGCACATCTTCCACATAATTCTTAACAGAGTCTGAAATCGAATCTATTAGATTCGCATAGCGGCGGACAAAACGTGGATGAAAATCATCATTTAACCCCAGTGCATCGTTGATCACCAGTATTTGACCATCACATGCATTCCCCGCTCCAATACCAATCGTCGGAATGCTCAATGACGCCGAGATCTCCCCAGCTAATTTAGCAGGAATTTTCTCTAACACAATAGCAAAACAACCTGCTTTCTCAAGCGCAAGTGCATCCTGCCGGAGTTGATCGGCCTCCTCTGGCTCTCTGGCACGCACCTTGTAAGTCCCAAATCGGTAAATGCTCTGAGGAGTCAACCCTAGATGACCCATGACCGGGATCCCTGCGTGAAGAATCCGCTCCATCGTGGGCACAACAGCCGTTCCCCCCTCTATCTTTACTGCATGCGCCCCTGCCTCCTTCATCACACGAATTGAGGAAATCAATGCTTCTTTGCTGTTCCCCTGATAGGCGCCAAATGGCAGGTCCACAATGACAAGAGCTCGCTTTACGGCTCGAACGACACACTGAGCATGATAAATCATGTGCTCTAGCGTGATCGGAAGAGTCGTTTCGTGTCCGGCCACGACATTCGAAGCCGAATCCCCTACCAAGATAGCATCTACACCTGCACGGTCTAATATGCGTGCCATGGTGTAGTCGTATGCCGTAAGCATCGCAATCGGGATGCTGGCATCCTTCAACTGGCGGAACGTCTGGGTCGTAACCCGCCTAACGCCTTCCATGAAAATGGGGGTCTATTTCGTTGGAGGCGGTTTGCAAAGCCCTTTAGTTGCCTGCAGCCTGCATCGCCGCGTCAACATCAATCCCTAACTCCCGAGCGACCTCAAGAGTAATATCTGTAATCCGATCTTCGTTCACATAGAGCAGGATCGGCTGCGCCGGTCCCGCCTGGGTGCGAAGTACGAGATCAAGATTTTTCTCTGCGGCAATCGTTTGGATTGCTGTATCCACCTGCTGGTAGATTGGCCCCATGAGGTCTAGTTCACGTTGGACCAACTCCTGCTCCAACTCTCCAGCTTTGCTGCGGAGTTCTTCTTCCAAAGAAATCAGCTCCTGCTCACGTTCCTGTCGGCGCTCCTCTGATAGTAAAGCCCGCTGCGTTTGATAGCGTTCCACCTTGCCAGCAAGATCTTCCTGCATACTTTGAAGAATCCGTTGCCCACTTTCCAACTCCGCCTGCAGTTCCTCCTGGATCGTTCGAGTTTGGGGCATATTCGAGATCAGTACCTCATGATCCGTGTAGCCAATCCGCAGGGCTGGAAGCTGTTGTGCCTGTGAGGCAGTTGCAAAACCAAGAAATAACACAGCGAAAAGAAAACCAGTGCTGCGTTTAAGCGAAATGAGTCGCATAAGATTATTTTAATTTAAAGTGTGAAGCTTACCGCCCAAGATTGGTGCGGGTGATATCAATGCCCAACTCCTCGAGAACGAGATCTGTAATGTCGAGCTTTTCATTCGTGTATAAAAAAACAAAATCGCCGCCTCGGTCAAACACATAATCATAACCCTCCGCTTCTGCTACCTCCTCAATCGCGATCAGAACTTTTTCCTGAATCGGACGCAGGATCTGCTCTTGCTGCTCAAATAACTGTCCTTCCGGCCCGAAATATTGCCGCCGTAAACGCTCCAGTTCTTCTTCTGCTGCAATGATTTCATTTTGTTTTTGCTGACGTGACTCAGCAGTGTATAAAAGTTCTCGAGCCTGGTATTCCTGGAACATCTCATCCAGTCTGTCCTGACGCTCGGCGAGATCCTGTTCCCACTGTTCGGCAACCCTGTCCAAGGACTGCTGTGCCGTTGAGAACTCTGGATAATTGTCGTAAATCAAATCCGAATCAACGTAGGCGATTTTCTGCTGTGCGAGAACCGCAGTAGCGGTCCACACGAAAATCAACCCGAAACTGAATAGCGTTCTCATTACGTGTGACGATTTGTATATAAATCTAGTTGAATCCCTGGCCAAGTGTAAACTGGAAAAACCACTTTCTTGAGCCATCATGGTTTGATTGCTGACCTGAGATCGGTGCAAACTCATCAAAATTATACCCATATGCAACTTCCAGCATTCCTAATATCGGCAGGAATAAACGTGCACCTACACCAGCCGAACGATAAAGTTGCCGCGGATTGTACGTTTGAAACGTATCCCAGGTGTTCGCAGCGTCCATGAAAAGATAGGGTGCCGCGGTGAGTTGTGGAGTTTGAACAGCAAGAACACGTAACTCCGACGTGAATTTATTCAACACACGTCCACCAACAGCTTCTTCACCGCGACGGGGGCCAAGTACCCGGGCAGGATACCCACGCATATAGATAATATCCTTCCCAAAATTGTTTCGATATCCCTGGACATCGAAGGGTGATCCACCGACAACATAGCGTTCGAATAGCACATCTCCACCAGTAAGTGAGCCGATGTAACCAAAGTCTGCTGAAAAACTCGCGGTGAGTTTCCTCAAGATCGGCGCATTCCAACTCGTGGTGAGCTTCCATTTGTGATACTGTATAAAATTCTTTATCGGTAGGGCCAATTCCCCTGAAAGCAGAAATGTCGAGCCTGCCGTCGGGAAGACTGGATGATCCACCGAACTCCGCGACAATGCCTGACGCACCGTGATCTGTTGGCTCCGGCCAAGTGGAAGTACTGACGTATAGTTCCGGTTTGAATAGAACTGATATCCCAATGATGTACTGGTACTGAACTTATCATCCGGCCACCTCAGTCGCTGTTCATAGAAGACACGTGCATTGGTATTTGCGAACCCAAGATCCCTGTCATCCTCATCATCTTCGCCAAAGAAGCTATACCCGTAAAACCCCAATCCACTGAATCTCGAATGCGATATCTGAAAGCCAACCGGGGTTGGCTTGCCACGTAGCCAGGGCTCGGTAAAGCCAAGAGAATAACTCTGGTATTGTCTACCACTGGTCTGAAGGCTGACAGAAAGCTGCTGACCATCCCCGGAAGGTAGTGGTCGCCAGGCCCCAGGCTTAAAGAAATCCTGTACACTGAAATTGTTGAACCCGAAACGCAGCATTAAAATCACTCCCCATCGGCCATACGTACCACTAAGCTCCAACTGATCACTGCCAACCTCTTCAAGGTTGTAGGTTAGGTTCACTTCCTTTTCCTCTGTATCCAAATCAATAGAGGGCCCTGCCCCAAGCTTTTCTTGATCGAAATATTTCAACTGGGACAATCGCCGGATCGTCTCCTGGATCAACTCCCTGCTGAATGTCTGCCCAGGGATGGTATACAACTCCCGGCGCACAACATGCTCTTTGGTCTTGTCGTTTCCGGCTATTGTGATCTCTCCAAAATTGAAAATATCTCCCTCGTAGAGGTCATAGTAAAGATCCAATGAATCTCCCTCCAGAACCCGCACTTCAGGCTCTACACGAAAGAGCATGTGTCCCCGGTTCATGTACAGGCTTGATACGTCACTACTCGCCTGATTACCGTGCAGGTTTTGCTCAATCCGTTCGGAGTTGTAAGTATCCCCCGGCTCGACCCCTAAAGCAGACGATAATACTTCATCAGGATAGATCGTATTTCCTTCCCACTCCACGTTTCTTATATGATATTGCGGTCCTTCATGGAGCTCGAGAGATACAACCATTCCCGGCTTTTCCCCTGAAGTATCCAGCCATACAGAGTCCTTTAGCACTCTGGCATCGTAGTATCCTTTCGAGTTAAAGTGATTGATGAGATTCACCTTGTCCTCCTCGTAGAGCATACGATCAAACCGAGCTTTGCGCCAAAAGAAAATCGAACGTCTGGGTTTTGTCTTTTTGAGTTTCCGGCGTACGGATCGGCTACTAATATTTTCGTTTCCTGAGACCAGAACCTCCCGGATCCTCACCTTCTCCCCCTGATCAATTGCAAACTCAAGGTTGACTGTATTTTCGGGGCCTGGAGTCCGGTTCACCTCCACCTCTGCAAGCATGAATCCTTTCTCTGCAAAATGATCTTTGATCACCTGAATGGATCGCTCCAGGTCCGCAGGTCGAACACGTGTTCCCTTAAACAATGTGACCTTATCCGCAAGCTTCCGCCGATCCTTCTTTTTAATTCCTGAAAATGTAAACTCTGCTAATTGTGGCTCTTCCGTAAGCTGAATCAGTAGAAAAACACCGTTACCTGCCCGGCGCTCTTCTACGATCTTCACATCTGAAAAAACACGCAACCTGTAAATACTCCGTATTGCTTCAGAGATCGCAGGATCCCCCGGTAGAACCACGGTTTGCCCCACGGCCAGCCCACTGCTTCGAATCGCAAAACTTTGCATCGTTTCCCCCTCTACTCCCTCAACAGAGATTCCCAGAATCTCAAGCTCTTCGGGAACAGAGGGGCGATTATTGGCCAATAAGCTTCCAGAAAGTCCCTGGGCTGCGACGGTATTGACACTGACAGTTAAAATGAAAAGCAGAAGTGTGGTGCGCATGACGATTCGATCAGGAAAGGAATGAGAGTATTGTAGCGCAGCTTTATAGAACCCCTTTGGCGGGGTTCTTGTTTCTGCACTACCCATAAACGAAGAGAATCTGCTCGTTCGTACAAATCGCTTACAGCCTCAGTTATTCTGCCCCAGCCTCTGTTTCATCAACTTGGCAGACTACGGGCTCTACTTCACTGGCCTCATTACCCCGGGAACTGAATGCTCGGATGACATCGTTGGTAATCAGGAATGCCATCAAAATCAGTAAAAGGATCATCCCTGCCTGTTGCAGGAAAATACGCACTTTGAGAGGCGGCTCCTTGCGTGTAAATAATTCGTAAAAGAGGAACATTAAATGCCCTCCATCTAAAACGGGGATCGGCAGAATATTTACTATTGCCAGGGTGATCGAAAGCATGGCCACGATAAACCAAAACGGGCGTGCTCCACTGCTTGCCGCCTCTCCAATCACATTCGCCACCATCACCGGCCCTCCCAGGTTATCCCGAACACTCTCCTTGCCTGAAACGATCCGCCACAAACTGGTGGTGATCGCTTGCGTGTTCTCCCCGGTATCCTTCAATCCAATCCCCACTGACTCGATCAGTCCATGATCGACCTGCGTCCGTGCGACACCGATCCCAATCACATAATCACATCTCGGGTTCATGACCGGCACCACCACGGCCTCATATGCAACCGAGCGCTGCCCCTCATCCCGTTCCCATGCAACCAGAAGCGAATCCCCGCCTGAAGTGTCAATATGATCAATCAAGTCCAGCCAGTACTTCACGGGGCTTTGGTTCACGGCGGTGATACGGTCACCCACCTGCAATCCAGCCAATTCCGCAGGCATTCCTTCCGCAACGGACCCAAGCGTACTGGGCCAGGCATAGATCCCCAGTCCATAGAGTCCTCCGGCTTCCAGCTCCTGAACTCGGGTCATCAGGTTTCCCGGTGCCGGAAGCGTCAGAGTCTGGCCATCCCGCTCCACTTCAAATGCGAGTTCGTCCGTCAATATTGAATTCAGAGGAATGTCGGGGCCGCCCGGCTCGTAGATGTATTCCCCAATTGCGAGTAGGCGATCTCCGGTCTGCATCCCAACATCAACGGACGCAACCGAACTGTCCGCGACAAAGATGGTCCCGTCTTCCGTGTGGGCATAATTACTGGTCCCAAACGCCCACGTGAGTGCAAAAAAGATGACGAAAGCCAGAACCATGTTCATGATCACACCTGCGCTGATGACAATCATGCGCTGCCAGAGAGGCTTTGACCGAAATTCATCGGGTTGCGGCTCCTCGTCTTTGAAGTCCGTATCCAGACTTTCGTCCACCATGCCAGCAATTTTTACGTATCCTCCGAGCGGCGTTATCCCCAGAACATACTCGGTCTGACCAAAACGCTTCTTCAATATGTTTGGGGGAAATCCGATCGAAAAGCGATCCACCCGCATACCAAATGCCCGCGCTGCCCAGAAATGACCCAACTCGTGCACGAACACGAGAATCATCAGGGCCGGAATAAATGTGAAAAGAATCCAGAGAATGCTCACAGCAGCACCAAAATTTATTGCTCGGCTACGGTATACTTCACAGCGTGAAGGTGTTCCGTCCGGCCGCATCCAACACGTAGCGGCGGGTAAGCTGATCTACATGTACTACCTCCTCGTACGTGCTCAAAACCGGGCCAGACAGTTCGCTGAGTGCTCTTTCGATCATATGCGGGATCCCCATAAAGCTGAGCTTCTCTTTCAAAAAAAGATCTACGGCCGCTTCATTGGCAGCATTTAAGACGGCGGATGCATTCCCTCCCGCCTCTAACGCCTCCATTGCCAGACGTAAACAGGGGAATTTTTTCAGGTTGGGTGGATGGAATTCCAGCGACTGGGAACGAGTCCAATCTATACGCCCTTCGGGGAGTGACCACCGATCCGGGTAACTGAGTGCATACTGAATGGGCAGCCTCATATCCGGCAAGCTGAGCTGCGCTTTCACCGATCCATCTTTGAATAATACCATGGAGTGGATGATGGACTGTGGGTGTACGACAATATCGATCTGTTTCTCTGTAAGCCCAAACAGCCAATAGGCTTCAATCACCTCTAGCCCCTTATTCATCATTGTGGCCGAGTCAATGGTTACTTTGGGCCCCATATCCCAATTAGGATGTTTGAGTGCCTCCTGGGGGGTAATTTTGTCAAGCATGTGGGGCACACTGTTCCAGAAAGGGCCTCCAGAGGCAGTGAGAAGGATTTTCTCGACATTATTGATCCCGCCGTCTTCCAGGCATTGAAACACTGCGGAGTGCTCGCTATCAACGGGGATGATCGTGGCGCCATGGGCCCGGGCCGCTTCCATTGCAAGATCCCCTGCAGCAACCAGGGTTTCTTTGTTTGCCAGTGCCAACGCCTTCCCCGCAGTCAGAGCGGACAAGACCGACTTTAGTCCCGCAACTCCCGTGGCGGCTCCCAGCACGATATCCGCTTTCGGGAGCGTTGCACACCTGCATACCCCCTCCTCGCCTTCAAGTACCTGAATCCCCGTGCCCTGGAGTTTTTTCTGAAGTTCTGCAAACTTGGACTCATCTGCCACAGCAACAACTTCTGGAGAAAATTCATAAGCCTGGCTCACTAAAAGATCGATACTCCGATTGGCCGAGAGTGCTACCACGCGTAATCGCTCCGGATGTCTCCGAACAATATCCAGGCACTGCGTCCCGATAGATCCAGTCGAACCTATAATACTGATACCACGCTGCTGCTCAGTCATTAACTGTGATTCCCCTTATCTTGGAGCACCTTAAAATACGGCCTAGCACTCTCTTAACACTTACGAGTTCACGGCTTTGATGCGTCTCTTTTTTATTTACTGGTTCTGTACATGTGCCTTAAGCAGCGTTGTTCTGGCTCAGCCTCAACGCGCGGATCGAACCCGTCCGGTTTCTCAAGAGGATCAGCTTGACGACAATGCCAACTCCCGGTATTTGCTCGCACTGGGATATTTGAGGGGGATGCAGTTTGATCGGGCCATTGCAGTCTTGCGCGAGTTGCGTGACGAATACCCCGAGCACAAAACCATCTTTGACACACTCAAGGATGCTTATGTCAGTACCAAACAATATCAAGAGGCTATCTTGCTGCTTGATGATGCGATCGTCCGCAGCGATGAAATTCAGAAGCTGCCGCTTGAAGTGGAACGCGCACAGTTATTATATCTCGGTGGAGATGAGCCCGCAGCACTGGATTCCTGGTATTCAGCGGTCGAATCTGCCTTAGAAACAGAGACCGCCTACCGGATCGCCTATAATAGCATGATGGAGGTGCGTCTCCTCGTTCAGGCCATCGATTTGCTCAAGCAGGGCAGAGAAGTAATCGGGAATAAAAACGCGTTCCATGCAGAGCTTGCATACCTGTACAGCCTAACCGGTCAGCATGAATTTGCGACCCAGGAATACCTGGACCTTTTGACTTTGAACCCACGTCAATTGAACTATGTCCGGGGGCGACTTGGGCGCGATATGCAGCAAGAGGGAGCCCTTGAAGTGGTGGTTCACGTCACACAGGAGCGCGTTTTAGTGCAGCCCGATTTATTACAGTTGCGTGAACTTTTGGCCTGGCTCTATGAGGAGAGCGGGGATTTTGAGCGGGCCTACAGGGAGATTACAGCGATGGAGGAGGATAGTGAATCAAGCGGCCAAGAGATCTACCAGTTTGCCCTGCGGGCCGCTGAGGCGGGCGCGTTTACGGTCGCAGGTGATGCATTCCAAGCTGTACTCGAAACGCATCCCAAAGAGGATATCTTTGAACAGGCACGCCTGGGAATCGCGGACATGTATCGTTTACAGGCGGAACGGGCAGATAAATCCCCAGAGGATTACCAAAAATCTCTGGAAGCCTACGAACGGTTCCTGATGGATTTTCCAGGGCATCCGCAAGCCCCGACGGTGATGGCGCAGATTGCTGCTTTGCACCAGGATGTCTTTCGCAATCGCGACACTGCCCGAGTGATATTGCAACGATTGGCTACTCAGTATATGAATTCACCTGTCGGCCAAGAGGCCCAGTTTGATTTGGGGCGCCTTGCCATAGAAGAAGGAGATTTAGATCAGGCCGCGATCATCTTTGCACAACTTTCTGCACGAACAAGCGGTGAGTTATTTGCACGCTCTAAATTTGAGGAGGCAGTGATCCATTTTTATGCGGGAGAATTTACGGCTGCACAATCCACATTAGGCGATATTCGAGACGAAACAGACAAAGAAACGGCCAATGATGCCATTGCACTGCGCGTTCTTCTTCTTGAAAGTCCGCAGCCTGACTCCACAAACCTGGCTCTGTTGAGCTATGCACAAGCATTGCTACTTTTGCGTCAGCAAAAAGCAAATGAAACCGTGCTGGTTACACAAGATATACTGACACGATGGGGGGCGCATCCGATTGCTGACGAGGCGAGGTTTTTGCGTGCGGAGGCCCTCTTGTTGAATGGGCAATCAGAAGATGCCCTCATTGCATTCGGAGAATTCCCACTCATACATCCAGAAAGCCCGCTGCGTGATCGCAGCCTCTTTCATTATGCTGAGATTCTTGAAACGGTTCAGGGTGACACTGCCGGAGCACTCCAAGCCTACACCGACTTACTTACCCAGCACCCCGGCTCATTACTGGTCGAAAAAGTACGTGAACGCATACGGGCACTTCGTGCGACGAATCTGTAGCACTGCACTGCTACTTTTGTTGACCGCCCTCCCCGCTCGCGCACTACAAGATCTGCTGGTGCCAATGGATGTGAGCCAGTCCGATCATTTAAAGGCTTATGGGGCTGTTTACTGGGCACTCCAGAGGGGAGAACCTGTCGACTGGCTACTCAATTATCGCGGAGGTTCATTCCTGGTATCTGATTTTTCCGGGCTGCGGGATGAACTCGCACTTCGTGGAATCACCTATGAGAGCCTTTCTGGAAGCACGGTCGCACAACTGATTGCAGAAGTAGAAAGTAATCGGGCAAATACCGCACTGGTTCGACTGGAAACCCCTCCACGGATTGCCGTATATGCCCCGGAGCAAACCCTTCCCTGGGACGACGCGGTACTCCTGGCCCTGAAGTATGCCGAGGTCCCGTATGACATGATTTATGATGATGACGTCCTGGGTGGTAGACTGTCGGCGTATGACTGGCTTCACCTGCATCATGAAGACTTTACGGGGCAACATGGCAAATTTTATCAGTATCGGAATATGCCCTGGTACATTGAGCAGCAACGTGAGGCCGAACTGGCGGCAGACCGACATGGTCATCGTAAAGTGAGCCACCTTAAACTTGAGGTTGCTCAAACCATCAAACAATATGTATCCGAGGGCGGATTTCTATTTGCTATGTGCTCTGGTACAGACACATACGATATAGCACTGTCGGCATTCATAACGGACATTGTCCCAGCGGAGTACGACGGAGACCCGGTAGACCCGGATGCGAGAAGCAAGCTGGACTACTCCGCTACTTTGGCATTCCACGACTTTAATCCAAGCTTCAATGCTGCCGAGTATGAGCACTCGGATATCGACGCTGGACCTCCTCCCCAACAACTCCAAAACCCTGTATTGGACTACTTCACCTTGTTTGAATTCAGTGCGAAATGGGACCCTGTCCCTACGATGCTGACCCAGAACCATGTGTCAACCGTAGCAGGCTTTATCGGACAGACGACCGCATTCAGGAAGCGTTTCGTGAAACCGAACGTGGTCATTCTCGCAGAAGTGCCTCAGCGCGAGGAGGTGAAGTATTTACACGGATCCTACGGCCAGGGTACCTTCACGTTTTACGGGGGGCATGATCCAGAGGATTATCAACACTACGTCGGGGATCCTCCAACGGATTTGAGCCTGCATCCAAACTCTCCCGGCTATCGCCTGATCCTGAATAATATCCTCTTCCCTGCCGCCCGAAAGAAAAAACAGAAAACCTAATCATCTCATGGGTTCCCGAAAAACTCCTGGCGATTCGCGCACTATAATGTCGGAAGTCGTGCTGCCGAACGACACTAATCCGCATGACACCATGTTTGGGGGACGCCTTCTTTCCCTGATGGATAAGTGTGCCGCGATCTCTGCCATGCGTCATGCAGGGATCGTCTGTGTTACCGTGTCCGTCGATTCGGTGGAATTTAATTCTCCGATTCTACTCGGCGAAGTGGTGACGATTGAGGCATGGGTGAACCGGACATTCCGGACCTCTCTGGAGGTAGAGATCCTGGTGGAAGCGGAAAATCTGGCTCAAAAAGAAAGACGCCAATGCAATCATGCCTATTTCACGTTCGTTGCCGTGGATGAGCATGGGAAATCAACTCCAGTAGATCCGATCTATCCTGAAACCGATCTCGAGAAGGAACGCTATGAGAAAGCCGCCATGCGACGGGAACTGCGCCTTCACCTAAAAGGCCGCATAGATCTTAAAGACACGATATATCTCAAGGATGATCTGATCGCGGCGATTTCCCAGAGGGACCTTTAGACCAATCATGGCTCGCGGACGAGATGGCTACTGAGCGCATATTGATTACCGGGGCGAATGGGCTACTGGGACAAGAACTCGTTCGGCAGTTGTCCAGACGCGACTCCTATGAGTTATTGGCAACGGGGCGGGACCCGGCATCTCGCCTGAAAGGATCCCTGGATCATTCCTATAAGCCGCTGGATGTATGTGACTCAGGACGAACCCAAAAAATTTTCGATGAGTTCTCGCCGGAATATGTCATCAACTGTGCGGCAATAACCGCAGTGGACGACTGCGAAAATGATCGCGATGCATGCTGGCGTGTAAATGCAGAAGCGGTTGGAAACCTCGCAAAACTATGTCATGGCCGAGGTGCCCACCTGATTCAGCTCTCCACAGATTTTGTGTTTAATGGCAAAGACGGACCATACTACGAGCACAATCGTCCCGATCCAGTAAATTTCTATGGAAAATCAAAGCTGGCAGGCGAAAATGCAGCGCGTGCTGCATGCATGGGAAAACTGGCAATCATACGAACCAACGTGGTCTATGGCAGGTCCAACGGACTCTCCCGACCGGACTTTGTCGGGTGGGTTATCAAGAATCTAACCCATAAGCATCCAATTCAGGTCTACACGGACCAGTGGCGCACCCCTTCCTACACCTATGATCTTGCCATGGGAATTCTGCGCCTTGTACACTTTCGAAAGAGCGGCGTGTATAATCTGTCTGGACGGGAGTTTCTCAGCATGTATGAATTCGCCCAATCCATTGCAGAGGCTTTTGATCTTGATTCTACACTTATCACACCGATCGTGCAACAAGATAAACCTCAGTTGGCGCAGCGCCCCGAACGCACGGGGCTGGTCATCTTGAAATCAGAGACGGAGCTGGATTATCGCCCCCTGTCGCTCAAAGAAGCCTTGGCACATCTTCACCTTCGCAGTCAAATGACCTCGACCGGATCCCCCTTTGAAGATGCTTGGTGTTGAATTTATCCGGTCCAATCCAGACGAGGTTCGACAGGCCCTTTCTTTTCGCGGTGCCTCTGAGAGTGTCAATCTTGTCGATGAAGTCCTTGAACAAGACCGGATTCTCCGGGAAGCACTGACCCTTCAGCAAGCGAAGCAGCAGGAGATTAATTCGGCAAGTCGAACGGTCGGCACCCTGATGCGTGAGGGGAACAAGGAGGCTGCCGCAGACCTGATCCAACGGCAGAAAATCCTGAAAGCAGACGTGAAAGAGTTGGGCCAAACCGTTACAGATTCGGAAGAGCAGCTCTCAAAGCTGCTGCTTGCAATTCCCAATATTCCTCATGAGAGTGTTCCCGAGGGATTGACCGAAGCAGAGAATGTGACGATCCATCGCCACGGCGAGCTTCCCTCCTTTGACTTTGAGCCTCTCCCCCACTGGACCATCTCCGACCGGCACGGGATGATCGATTTTGAGCGTGGCGCAAAAGTTGCCGGAGCAGGGTTTCCCTTTTATATGGATGTCGGGGCAAAATTGCACCGGGCTCTGATCAATTTTTTCCTTAGTGCCGCAACCCCGCAATACACCGAGGTCCGGCCCCCTCTGTTTGTAAATGCGGCCAGTGCGCAAGGAACTGGCCAATTGCCGGACAAAGAAGGGCAGATGTACTTCATTGAGGACGGGTTCTTTCCAGTGCCGACCGCAGAAGTGCCGCTGACCAACTATTTCCGCGATGAAATTCTATCCGAAGCCGATTTGCCGATCAAACTTTGTGCGCATACGCCGTGCTGGCGACGCGAAGCCGGCTCGTATGGCGCGCATGTGCGTGGACTGAATCGGCTGCATCAGTTCGACAAGGTCGAGATTGTCCAGTTCACGCACCCTCACGCAAGCTATGACGTTCTTGAAGCAATGCGCCTCCATGCAGAAGAGCTCCTGAAGGCCCTGGAACTCCCCTACCGGTGCCTGCTGATGTGTGCGGGCGAGCTGGGATTTAACCAGACAAAACAGTACGACCTGGAGGTCTGGAGTGCGGGCCAAAAACGTTGGCTGGAAGTTTCGTCTATTTCCAATTTCACCGATTACCAGGCACGCCGGATGAATATCCGATTCCGGCCGGATGGCGGTGGCAAACCTCAATTGGTACATACTCTTAACGGCAGTGCTCTTGCCCTGCCCAGAGTGGTTGCAGCGCTATTGGAGCACAATCAAAAGGAGGACGGCTCGCACGAATTTCCCTCTGCTTTGACTCCGTACCTAACCTAATTAAACCCACTTCAACCGTGACGAACCTCGCTGCTGAACTGGTCCCCCATTTTGTAGTGTCCGTCATAAAGAAAACCATTCTACTGGTTGGATTGTGTTCAGTCATTCATTCGACACAAGGGCAGGAGTTGGCTGCGCTGGATGGATTCGTTACGGACGCAGCCAATGGAGAGACTCTGATTGCTGCAAATGTTTTTGTGGAGGGTACACTCCGGGGGGCAACCACGAACCTGTCCGGTTATTACGCGGTTTCGGGGATCGAACCTGGAACCTATACTGTCAGATTCTCCTACATCGGATTCGATACAATCCGGCGCGAGATCACGTTTGCTCCTGGAGAATCGGTCCGACTTGACATTGAACTCACGACAAGCGAGGAACTCCTTGAGGCCATTGAGATCTCCGCAGACCGCATTACGGAGGAAGAAATCCGCTCCATTGGTGTCAGTCAGATCACGGTGGCGACGATCCAGCAACTGCCTCAGGTTTTTGAACCTGATGTCTTTCGATCCCTTCAGCTTCTGCCCGGCGTGGCACAGTCCTCTGACTACTCCAGTGGGCTTTATATCCGCGGAGGTGACCCCGGTCAAACATTGATCCTACTGGATCGCACGAAAATTTATAATCCAAGCCACGTTTTTGGCTTTTTCTCATCCTTCAATACCGATGCTATCAAGGATGTCCGACTCTATAAAGGAGGCTTCCCCGCTACCTATGGTGGAGTCATTGGATCTGTGCTGGATGTGCAAAACAAAGATGGCAACCGGCGTGAGACTGATGGAAAACTTAGCGTAGGTCTGCTGGCTTCGCGTGCATTCGCTGAAGGCCCCTATTCCCGAGGCTCCTGGATGGCAGCACTGAGGCGCTCAACGCTGGAGCCTCTGCTGATTGCATTTGAAGACATTGATGCCGTTCCCCGGGCTTTTTATTTCTATGACTTCAATGGGAAGATTAATATCGATGTCTCCCGTGACGATAAACTCTCTTTCTCATTCTATGCAGGCTCAGACTACCTTCGTTCCACCTTTACGGAGGGGGTCGAAATTAAACTCCTTTACGGGAATCGTACGGTGACCGGCAGCTGGGTACATTTATGGTCCAATCAGTTCTTCACGAATGCCACCATTACTTCAACCTGGTACGAATCCACCCCAAGTGCCACCTTTAGCGGCACCAATTTCAAGCAGGTTAACCGAGTTGTGGAAACTTCGGTGCGGGCAGATTTTGAATACTATGCAGGATCAAAGCACGATATTGTCGGTGGACTCTGGGCAGGAATTTTTGACGCACCCCTGACCAACTTCTTCGATGACAGAGAGGTCTTCCATACACGTAATCGTGTTGAGCATGCTTCACTCTATCTTCAGGACACTTATCGTCCTACAACGAACTGGTCCTTAACGGCAGGGTTGCGAGCAACCTATTACGGATATGGCCACTACTTCACATTGGCCCCGCGATTTTCAATGGAGCGGCAGCTGGGACCCGATGTGCGGATGCAAGCAAGTGCGGGAAGATATTATCAGTTCCTGACCCTGATCTCGAACGAGGTCTTTTCGGGGTTTGATTTCTGGTTAACCAGTGGAGACGGCGTAAAGCCTGCATACGGGGATCAGTACATCCTCGGACTAAAGACCAACCTGTTTGAGGGGATCACACTGGATACCGAAGTTTATTACCGGACGATGAGACAGCTTTTTGTACTGGATCCATTCAGCACTGGGCTTGCCGGGCTGGAGTATGCTGAATTATTTGCTTTTGGTAAAGGAGCGGCTGGCGGACTTGAAATACAGCTGTCTCGCCAAAGTGGTCGCGTGAACGGGTTTATTGCCTATACCTTGGCGAACACCAATCGATATTTCCCACGACTGAATCAGGATACGTTTGGGATGCCACGAAGTTATTCTCCACGTAATGACCGCCTTCATGACCTGAACGTGGTTGGCCAGTGGAGAATCTCCCGCCGATGGGAGCTAGGCGCTGTCTTTACCTATGCAACCGGCCAGGCATATACGCGGCCGGAAGCCACTTATACAGTCTATAGTCCTCGGGGCGTTAACGGGCTTGACCAAACGGAGCTCTTGGTTTCTCCCGGCCTGAATCAGGCAAGATTACCTGCTTATCATCGACTGGACATCGGGGTTACCTGGAGTGGTTCCCTGGGACGCTTTGCCGACTATGAACTACAGATGCAGGTCATTAACGCATATGCGCGAGAGAATGCTTGGTTTATTTTTAATGAGTTTGAAGATGACGGCTCTCTATCCAGAAGTACGATTCCGCAGATCCCCATTCCTCTGCCGAACTTGTCATTTACCCTCGATTTCTGATGCTGAGACGGATAGTGTTTACCGGTCTGTTTCTGATTGTTATTGGTTGTGATTCAACAGACTTCAGTGTGCTTGACACCGAGATTGTCGTTGAGCTCACGCTCGTTGCGAGTGAACCCCTGCCCCCTGCCCGTGTGAGCAGGCTTGCACCTACCGACCAGGCGAATCAACCCGAAGATTTCGCTGTGAGCAATGCACAGGTCATCCTTAGCACGGGAGACAAAGACTTACTGATGGAACCCGTCGCCGACAAACCTGGCAGTTACCAGTATCTCGGCCCTGAACATATCATTCGGCCCGGTGCGCGCTATGACTTACTCGTTACCGTACCGGGTGTGGAGACGACCATCACGGGAACGACCAATGTCCCAACCTCTATCAAAATCCTCACCGCCTCGAGCCAATCAGGGATCTATCAGTCCGATGACCAACTGACACTTGTTCTTATATCTGGCCGTAGTTCGGGCCAATCTCAAAGCAGCTTCACGTTGGTAACGGAAGCACTGGATGTCGAAGAAGATGGGATGGTCCCTTCGGTTGCTGGATTATTGGAAGATGATGAGGAACTCACTTTAGAAGATTTTCGGGTCAGCGCATCGCCGATCATCACGGAGGCGAATTTTACCCTGTTCACTGACGGGACCATTGGGTTGACGTATCCATGGATTGGAATCAATTTTTATGGCCGCAACATCATCTATGTGAATGCGCTGGACCAAAATCTTGTCGATTTTGTCCGTTCCGCCCAGTTGCAGCAGAGTGGTGACGGGACTTTCGGGCCAGGGGTGATTCCGAATGTGCTCCCAACCCTTTCCGGTGCACACGGAGTCTTTGGGAGCGTTTCCAGGGATCGAGTACTGTTCTGGGTCTTCCCTCCAGAGGAGGAGTGACTACCATACCCCGCTCATCGTTTCCTCGATGAGCATATCCACGATTGCTTTGATGGCTTCTTCGGGGGTAGCTCCCTCTGCAAGGGCCTTGCTATAAGCCTCTCTTTGCCAGTGTGCACTGGTTCCGCGCTTCAAAATTGTGCGCGCATGCTCTACTTCCTCTACACATCCAAGATCCTCTGCATCGGGCTTTATAAACTCCAACAGCTCTTCTACTAACTCTGGATATGGCACCATCTGCCCTTTCCCATAATCAATGAGTTTCCCATCAATCCCGTAACGCTGGGCAAGCCAGCGATTTTCATATAGAAGCATATTTGCATAACTGCGCCATCGCTGATTTTCGCGCCGCAGACGCCAAAGCATATGCAGCCAGCATTGATACAATGCAGCAATGCAGATCGCATCATCTACTTTCGTGCAAATATCTGACACGCGCATTTCCAGCGTTGGAAAGCGGTGACTTGGCCGAATATCCCACCAGATTTTCGTACTGTCTTCGATCACGCCGGCATGAACGAGAATGCCTACATGCCGCTCAAATTCAGCATAACTCTCAAAATGCTCTGGGAGTCCTGTACGTGGAATTTCGTTCCACACGGCAATCCGGTAAGACATCAGTCCCGTATCCTGGCCTTCCCAATAGGGTGATGACGAGCTCAGGGCCAACAGGTGCGGCAATACATACGTGGCCTGATTCATAAAATCAATCCGCAGATTTGCATCCTCAATCCCGGCGTGTATATGCATTCCGCAAATCACCATTCTCTGGGCAATAACCTGCATGTTCTGTGCCAAAATTTCATAGCGCTCCCGAGGGGTATGTCTCTGGGTGATATAGGATGCATTCGGATGCGATGAGGAGGCAATAATTGCAAGTCCATAGGGATCAACCACATCGGACACTGTTCTGCGTAATTGAATCAGTTCCTCACGAGCCTCTTGGACTGTTTTACAGACGTTCGTACCCACTTCAATTTGGGACTGGAAAAATTCTTGCGAAACCTGCCCGCCAAGCGCTAAGCGGGCATCCTTCAACATCATTGGGGATGCTTCACGAATCAACTTACCTGTATCTCGATCTACAATCAGGTATTCTTCCTCAATACCCAAACTGAGCGAAGGCTTTTTTAGAATTTCAGTGGCGGTAGACATGGTTGATGATGATTGGATTTGATTCACATGAATTGACAATTCAGCCGCACAAGGCTGCAACTCGGATATACCTATACTTGGTTTGGGTTCACCGGTGTGAGATCTATTTGCATTTCACAGCCCCCTATGGACCCTATGATACGATCATTCTATGTTCCGAGCAAAACCAGCCTCCATTCGTATTATAAGGTCGATCACTGATCTTCAACTCCCCCTTATGATGAAGCCTGACTTCATTCAACGACTGCATGATGCTCAGAACATCTCTGACAGTATGGTTTGCGTGGGATTGGACCCCGATCTGAACAAGCTGCCGAAATCTTTCCACGTAAGATATGGGTCCCCCCAATCTGCTGTTCTGGCATTCAATGAGGCGATCATTCAAGCTACGGCTCCCTATTCCTGTGCCTACAAACTCAATGCTGCATTCTATGAGAGTCTCGGAAGTTGCGGTTTTGATGTGTTGAAAACCACCGTTAGCCTCATTCCCAAGGATAAAATTCGAATTATTGATGCAAAGCGTGGTGATATTGGCAATACAGCCTCCAAATATGCTGAGAGCATCTTCGGCTTACTGGAGGCGGACGGCTGCACGGTTGCACCATACATGGGTTTGGATGCCGTGGAACCATTTCTGGCGTACCAGGGCCGTGCAGTATTCGTTCTGATTCGAACCTCGAATCCCAGCAGTGATCAACTGCAATCCCTGATAGCCGACGGGAAGCCTCTGTATGCACATGTTGCTCATCTTGCCTTCACATGGGGAGAAGAGTTCCCGGGATCCATTGGGTTTGTTGTGGGCGCAACCAATCCAACAGAATTACGTGATCTGCGCAATTTGTATCCAGGCACACCTTTCCTGATCCCTGGCATTGGAGCACAGGGAGGCTCTATTGATGCCGTGGCAAATGCGGCAACTCCCAATGGGCTTGTCCTCGTAAACAGCAGCCGTGGCATTCTCTATGCTTCCTCCGGTGAAGACTTTGACGAGATGGCTGCAAATGCCGCACGGGAGCTGCGTGATAAACTGAACCATGCAGTCAATTCTCATGCTGATTAGAATTGTTCGGCTTACGCTACAACCGGATGCCACAAAATCATTTGAGGAGCTGTTTCAGGCCGCTGCTCCAAAAATTCGCCAAATGCAAGGATGTAAGCGACTTGAGTTATGGGTTGATAGTACGTCAACAAACATATTCACCACCTATAGCGAATGGGAGTCCGAATCAAGTCTGAAGTCCTATCGGGAGTCGGACCTATTCAAAGAGACTTGGGCCGAGGTCAAACCATTATTTGCCGCCCCGGCCATGGCATACAGCTACTATCTTGCCCAACTGAATCGATGAACGGATTCTTAACAGACTAACTACTGCGGATTCGATCATAAGCCTATGCGATTCTTGTTTTTTCTTTTCTCTTTGATACTTCTGGCATCAGAGAATTCCAGCTACATCGCAGCACAGAGTGTTGATCAGTTACATCAAGCAGCAGAGTTAGGCAATGTTGAGGCTCAATGGAAGCTAGGAGTTGCCTATGCAAATGGTCACGGAGTTGAAGAGAACGATGAGGAGGCATTAAAATGGTTTCAACTTGCAGCTGAACAAGGACTTGCCAACGCACAATACAGCCTTGGAGGTGTGTACTACAACGGAAAAGGTGTCCAAAAGAACGATCAGGAGGCTTTGAAGTGGTTTCAACTCGCAGCCGAGCAAGGACACGCCCACGCACAGGGTAGCCTTGGATTTATGTACTACAATGGGGAAGGTACTCCGCAAAACTACCAAGAGGCCATGAAATGGTGGAAACTCACAGCGGAGCAAGGACACGCCAGAGCTCAAAGGAACCTTGGAGTTATGTACGAAAATGGCCACGGCGTACCAGAAAACTATCAAGAGGCTTTGAATTGGTATCGACGGGCAGCGGAGCAGGGAGATACCACGGCACAGCGCAATCTCGGAAATATGTATGACAATGGAAAGGGGGTCCCGAGAAACGAACAGGAGGCAATGAGATGGTATGAGTTAATCGCCGAGCAGGGAGATCCCAGTGACCGTTATTCCCTAGGAATGGAGTATATGAATAAACGGCAATTCCCAAATGATGGGGATGATTACAACCATTGCAGTGATTGCAATTATTTCAACGTAAGAGCCTACGCATGGTTAAGTGTCGCTGCCATGGAAGGACATCAATTAGCATTTGCCCAACAAACTTCACTCCGTGATTCATTTATGACACCCAGTCAGATAATCGAGGCTCAAAACTTATCAACAGAAATTTTTAATCGAATCCTATCTGCAAATAACAACCCGTAAGCGTCACAATCTTATTCTTCAAGTCGGAGCAGTGAGTTATTGAAATATTTGCCTCTGATCTGTATAACTTCCTTTGCTCAGCCCCCGACGCAACCTGAGAGAACTCGCCTCACTCTTCAGTCGCTCTCAAAATGTCACTTGAAGGCCAGCGTGCAATGCCCTGCCCGGCCCCGGAAGCCCCAATTGAGGTAGGACCACCTCGTCGGTGAGATTGTTTACTCTTGCAAATAGTTCCGCCGAGTACCCCCCATGGAGAATCAGCCACGCAACACGAGAATTCATCACCAGTGAATTCGGAAGTGGAATCAGGTTATTTTCCTCTCCTAATCCATACGCCTGGCCCAAATAGGAACTCTCCAATACGACCGAAATCCCTATCCCAAGTCGGTAATCCACATTGCAACTCCCAATCCAGGATGGCTTTTCCACAAGTGGCTGAGTCCCACTCGGGCTAAGTTCACGGGCACGCATCCCCGTTAGACTACAACTGAGTAGCAGGCTTGGGATCACTCTGGAGGTGACGGTGGCCTCAAGCCCGAACACACGGCTTCCTTCAAGATTGACTCGTTGACGCCTTGCGCTGGTTTCCCCTTGAAGCAGCACCATCTCCTGGCCAATCGTGTTGTAGGTTCGGTTAAAGAAAGCGATGGCCTCCGCGGTGGTTTCACCTCGCTCAAATTCGATCGCTGCCTCGGTGAGAAGAGAAGATTCAGGCTCTAGATCCGGGTTAACAAGAAAACGCCCCAAGGCCTCTCCAAATAATTCCCGCATGGTTGGAAAACGCGATTTGCGTCCGACGACCCCTCTGATCGTTACACCGGGATAGAGTTCATGGGACAGCCCCATGGTCGCCCCCAACCCTGTCTGTGGGCCGCGGTCAGGCTTATCACCCGTTTTGGGAGTTACGAGAACATCCATACTTGCACCAACCATCACATTCACCAGACCAGGTCTGGTATATTCAATCCCGTTACTAAAAATGCGCTGCGAAAAAACTCTGTACAGCGATGATCCCTGCACCGCAAGGTCTTCCTGTTTATGACTCGATGAAAGAAGATTGACCGCTGCCCGGAGTGATCCAGAGTTCGAAAAATCACGCAAATACGTGAGTCGTGCTCCGTACGTATCATCCTCGTCAATCTGGGTTTCTAGCTGTTCGGAATAGGATTTATCGGAGTACTGTGCGATGGTTTGGCCAAATCTGCTGACCCATGCTGTACCGCGCAGGGTTCCGTCCAGGAAAGGAAACTTGCCGCTAAGGATCGCCATATTCTTGCCCCAATCTGGGTACCGCCAATAGCGCACATTTGCGTTCCGTGGATCCAGATGCCCCTCGGGCGCGATTCCTTTCTTGCCATCAAGGCGCAAGAATGAAATTCCAATACTCCCCTCGCCCGCGACATTAAAGGAGAATTGCCCAAAAACGGATCGCATCTGGCGGTCGGTATTGGTTCGAACGTCGTTCGAGTCTTGGCTGTACGGCAGATCGGCCTCCTGTGGAAGGCCATAGCCATCTTGATCAGAGATTCCCACAAAAACCGTGGACTGGAAATTTTCCGTGCGACGAAGCCAAGTCATCCGGGCCTGCTGCGAACCATACGAACCCAAAATTCCTGACACCTGTGAAAAACTTCCTGGATTACGAAGCTGCCTAGAGGTCATGTTGATTGCCCCACCAAGAACATTCGCCCCATAAAGAACGGACGGGACGCCTTTGGCGATCGAAATTTCTCCCACGACCTCTGAAGGAATAAGGCTCAGATCTATCCGATTATCCCAAGGAATATTAAGCAGAGCTCCGTCAAAAAATAAACTCACCTGCCGCTCGCCTGCCCCCCGCAAATAGATAAGCGATTCTCCCCTGGAGTTCGTCTGAAGGTGTGCCGATGGAATCTGCCGAAGGACAGGATGAATGGAAGCGGCATCTGCTTGGGCAATCCCTGCCAAGCGAACCTGCTGCATGGTGGATATGGACGATATATCAGGAGAATCTCCTGATGAGCGTACAACAATGTCCCCTAGCTCATAGTGGATGAGTGAATCCGTCGGCACCTGAGCCTGCACTGTCCCGGCTACACACAAAAAAAAGAGTGTCCTCAGGATCATATGTCCATGAGTGATCAACCTGTAGCCCGATACAAGGGTACTATTCGGCGGGTTCCGATTCAATATCGGTCAATAGATCCTGGAGTTCTGTAACTGGCCACGACCGGTTGTAATGATGCGGTCGAATTTGTAAGCGACCTTCCTCGGCTAGCTGCCTCTGTGCTGTAACCCCAAGATGTCTTCCCAAATCTTGAGCAATCAAATCTATTTGATGCTGTTTTAATTCCCTTTCGCTGATAATTGCGCCAAGTGCGCGATGCAATGCTCTATGGCGATCCTGGCCAACCCAGTTCGTGACGAAATTGTCTCGGATAGAAGTGACCTCCTCTGCTAGTTTCTTCTGTTTCTCCTGCATCTCCGTGTACTCCTCGACGATGGCTCGCATACGCTCACCGTAAGGGATTAATTCAGGATGAACTGCTGCTGCATCCATCAACATCGCCAATTCTACTTCGATCCTTGAGGCTTCGGCAGCTACCTGCTGGGCAGCCGTGAGCACGCTCGCAGCAATCTGCTCATCCGTACTGCCGCCATAGGTCCTACACCCCGTTAAAATCAAAAGTCCAATCAACGGTGGAGCCAACCAGTATTTACTCTCAGCCAATTGCATCAGATCACGGTTTCATCAGGAATGAAGACATTCTTCGGAATCACGACAACGCCGTCCCGGATATAGAAATTATCTCCATCGTGCTCTTGTACGCCTTCCTTATTGCGTATGATGCACTTATTCCCAATACGCACATTCTTGTCTACGATGGTACCCTCGATAAATGCATGATCTCCTACGCCGGGCTGTTCCGGGCCTTCGATGCGTTCGCTGGATGCCAATCCATGCAACGGATAATAGTCTGCACCCAACAGAACTGAGTCACGGATCGTCGTGTGGTTGCCAATGCATGAGCGAATTCCAATCACGGACCTGGTAATGGAACTCTCACCAATTATACTTCCCTCGGACACAAGACTGTCCGTGAATTTAGCCCCTGATATTTTTGCGGGTGGGAGCATCCGTGCATTTGTGTACAATCTCTTATTTGTATCGTAGATGTTGAATCCCGGTAGAGGGTCTGTCAGCATCAGGCTGGCATCATAGTACGAGCGAATCGTACCGATATCACTCCAGTACCCTTCAAATGGATAACTGACCACTTTCACTTTATCAATTGCCCGGGGAATAATCTGCTTCCCGAAGTCGTGATCATCCGGATGTTGGTCGAGTGCCTGGAAGAGAAGTTCGCTATCGAACACATAAATACCCATGGACGCCAGATATACACGTCCAGCCGCCTCCATAGATTCACTGACCATACTTGACTTTCCGGCGAGGTCCTGGGGCTTTTCGTAGAATTCTGTGATCTCCTGATGTTCATCGGTTTTGAGAATACCAAAACCAGAGGCTTCTTCTGCCGTAACTGGAATCGTCGCGACAGTGACTGCCGCATCGTTGGCTACGTGGTGATCAATAATCTTTCGATAGTCCATTGAGTAGAGTTGATCTCCCGATAGAATCAGCGCATATTTCTGACGATAAATTGAAACGTGAGGAATGCATTGGCGAACGGCATCCGCAGTCCCCTGAAACCAGTTTGCGGAACGCTGTGTCTGCTCAGCAGCCATGACCGTCACAAAGCCCCGTCGATAATTATCGAATCGATAGGTGTGAGCAAGATGACGATTCAAACTGGCAGAATTGAATTGCGTCAAAACAAAGATCTTGTTGACATTGGAATTAATACAGTTGGACACCGGGACGTCAATAAGCCGGTATTTGCCGGCAAGCGGCACCGCAGGCTTGGAGCGAAGAAGGGTGAGCGGATACAGACGCGAGCCCGCTCCTCCTCCGAGGATAATGGCAATACAATCAGTCATCTGAATTGAAGTGATTCACAGAAAGATAGGGCTATACTGCGATGAATTAACATGACTGAGTGCGAAACCGCCAGAATGATGTGTGGTAAACTGCTCTGATGAGCAATGAGTCCCGATACATCCTAAGTGGAATCCAGACCCGACTCCAAGGATGCTGGAATCGTCTGGTCACGGAACGCGTGGCCATTGGCCTTGTTTTGCTGATCATTACTGCCGCCAGTGGCCTTGCCCTGCTGCTGATGGTGGAGATGCGTTTCTGGATGCCAACCTCATGGCGCAGCATATTCTTTTGGGGCTGGGTTATTGCAGCCGTTGCCTTGTTTTTTTGGCTTGTCATTCGACCTTGGATCAGTGGGTGGATACGCCGTTCACAATACAAAAGTATAGCACGTACGGTAGCCCAGGAGCAACCCGCTCTACAGAACCGATTGGTATCCCTGCTTGAATTATGTAATGGGGATGCAAGCCCCGCCCCTCAACCCTTGGTTGATCATGCCGTGCAGTCACTTGATGCAGAAATATCCAAATTGCCACTCGTTGAAAGAGTGAACTGGCGTCAACCCATCGCCTGGAGCCGATATGCCGTAATCCCACTTGGGCTGATCGCCATGCTGGTTCTCGCAGCCCCGCAGGGGTTTAGAGACGCTTCTGTCCGCCTATTCTCACCCGGCACAACCTTCGAGCGCCCCGCCCCATTCTCTCTCGTGGTCACACCTGGTAATACCGAGGTGACCAAAGGAGATTCACTAGTAATGATTGCCCATGTATCGGGGGCTACGGCGCCGAATATGGTGATCTTTGAACTAGGTGTAATTGGAGAAACTCGCATACGATCCCAGGATGTCACGGTCGATTCACTTGGCCGTTTTCTCTATCAGGAAAACAATCTGCGTCTGCCATTTCGGTACCGTGCAGTGTCCGGTTCGGTGACATCTGACTGGTATGATGTTGCCGTCATTGACCGACCAGTTCTCCGAAATCTGCAAATCACCTTACATCCCCCACCCTACTCAGGGCTTCCAACTGAAGAATTGCCCGCCGGGACAGGGAATATTACCGCATTACAGGGCACTGAAGCATATATTCGGATTCGATCCAGTATTCCTGGCACACGAGCCTGGCTTTCTCTTGATTCGGATAGCGACGATATCATTCTTGACGACTTGGCTGGAACGATTACGATTCACGATGAAACCAGCTACCGCATACTGCTCGAATCTTCGAGTGGTGTCCGTAATCTTGACCCGATCAGCTATTCGGTTACCCCACTGTATGACCGCCATCCTTCCATTGAACTTATCTCTCCGGCTCCCCGGACAGATATGGATTTTGAGCTTCTGGTACCATTAACCATTCGTGTCCAGGACGATTTTGGTTTCTCACGCTTTACCCTTTCCTGGCGCCATTCGGAGAGTCGTTTTGGGGATACAATGGATTCTTTCCAAGAAATGGAACTCCCACTTCCAACTGCTCCCGAAATCCAATATCTCTGGGATCTGGATTTGACAACTGGACTTGACATTGTCCCTGGAGATGTAATCAGTTACTTCGTAACGATCTGGGATAATGACGGATACAATGGCCCCAAAAGGAGCTCAAGTGCAACCCGGGAACTACGTCTTCCATCTATTACTGAACGGTACGAAGCGCTTGAGGCTGCGCAGGATGAAACGGAGTCTGGCCTTGAGTCGCTTTTGGAAGAGACAGAACTGATACGGGAAGAATTTGATGAACTCAGGGATGAATTGCGAAGAAAACAGGATGCCAGTTGGGATGACCGCCAAAACCTTGAAGAGTTACGCCAAGCACAGGAAGATCTCCAAAATCGGGTAGATGAGCTTACCAGCAATATGGCCGATGCTGCACAGCAAATGGAAGATCACGACTTGGTAAGTGATGAATTGCTGGATCTGTTCGAAGAACTCCAGAATGTAACGGAAGAGATCAATTCTCCGGAACTCATGGAAGCGTTGCAAGAGCTACAGGAGGCCCTGTCTGAACTCGACCCTGCCATGATGCAGGAATCACTGGAAAAATTTGAGTTCAACGAAGAGATGTTCAGAGAGCGCATAGAGCGAGCTCTGGAATTATTCAAAAATTTTCAAGTGCAGCAACAACTTGAAGAAGCGGCCCGACGCGCGGAAGACCTACAACAGGTACAAGAGAACCTTGCTGAGCAAACCAGTGACGAGGATGCTCAGGAGAATTCAGAAGATCTTGCAGACGAGCAGTTGTTGGCGTCGGACGAAATGACGGCCCTTGAAGACAAGATGGAAGAAATCTCTGATCGGATGCAAGAGCTTCAGCGAGCCCCCACAAGCCAAATGGAGCAACTCAACGAGCAAACGCAAGCTCAGGAACTCCCCGAGAATATGCGGCAAAATGCTCAGCAGATGGAATCTGGGCAGATGCAACAGGCTAATCAGGGACAGCAGCAAATGAGCCAGAGTATGCAGCAGTTGCAGTCGGACCTGCAGAACATCCAGAGTGGGATGCAAGGACAACAAATGCAGGTCAACCTTGCGGCACTCAAACTGATTTTGAGTAATATTCTCCGATTGTCCCAAGATCAGGAGGAGCTACGTCGAAAGATTGCAAATGCCACTCAAGGAAGCCCCTTACTGCGCGATTTTGCACAGGAGCAATCAATTCTGGAATCGGGTGGTGCAGTCGTTGCTGACTCTATTCAGTCACTGGGCCGCAGCTTGCCACAGTTGTCCCGGAATGTGCAGCAGTTTGCCGGGAATGCAATTTTTCATATGTCCGCCACTACAGAGGCACTAACTGATCGCAATAGCAACGCTGCGGAGTCCTATGCTGCACAGGCAATGACCAGCCTGAATGACCTCGCTCTTCTTCTGAGTGACCTCCTTGATCAACTCATGAATTCATCATCAAGCAGCGGTGGTGGGATGTCTATGGAGCAAATGATCCAACAGCTCCAACAAATGGCTGCACAACAGCAACAACTAAATCAAGCACTTGAGGAATTTTTTGGACGGCCGCAGGGGGAGCGATTGACCCCAGATATGCAGGAACGGCTACAACAGATCGCTCGACAGCAAGAAGCGATGCGACGTCAACTTACGGAGATGGCACAAGAGCGTGATTTAGCCAATCAGTTGGCCGGCGACCTGGAACGTATCGCACAGCAGATGGAAGAGTCCATTCAGGAGTTACAGTCTGGTCAGGTCAATCGCCCAATGAGGCAACGCCAACAGCAGATCCTGACTAGACTTCTTGATGCATCACGAAGCCTCCAAGAAAGAGGCCGCGAGCGGAAACGTGAAGGTCAACAGGGATCTAAAACTGAACGCGTGAGTCCCCTACCACTACAACCAGACATGACCAAGGACGAACTGCAACGTGCACTGATGAACGCACTCGAAAGCGGGTACGCAAAAGATTATCAGGAACTCATTCAGCGGTATTTCGAGTTGCTCCAGAATCAACAATGAGATGTCGCCTTTTCGCGATCATTCGATAAACTGCATCACGGAGGGGCCTTGGAATGATCATGAGTACCTGTGCGACCATACTCCATAGACCTCCCAGATGCTTCAACGCGCGGAGAGTTGCAGTAGACGCTTCCCATGTTCCTTTCTCGTCACTTAAAGTGACGCATGAGGAATCAGGTGGAAGCTCTTTAAATGATAGACGGTTATGATGGTCATGTCTGCGGAGCCAGTTTACGGAATAATTGCAGAATTCGCACTCGCCATCATAACCTAGTTCGATCTTTTTCGCCATGAACTCACACCTTCATGAATGAACTGATACGGCTATTCCTCAAACTGGGTTTTATCGGATTCGGCGGTCCTGCTGCAGTCATTGCAATGATGGACGATGAAGTCGTAACCCGCCGCAGATGGCTCACCAGAGAGCATTTCCTGGACCTGGTCGGTGCGACCAACCTGATTCCCGGCCCAAACTCAACGGAAATGGCCATGCACGTTGGCTATGAGCGGCGTGGTTTTGGTGGTATGGTCGTCGCGGGCCTCTGTTTCATTTTACCCGCTGCGGTGATGACTGGTGCACTCGGATGGCTGTATGCCGAATATGGTGCCGTACCTGAGGTAGAGCCATTCCTTCGCGGCATTAAACCGGCTGTACTGGCAATCATTCTGGGAGCTCTCTGGCGCTTGGGCAAGTCTGCGGTTAAAGCTTGGTCACTGATTCCAATTGGTGCAGCAGTGGCGATTGGACTATTGCTTGGTGTCAACGAGGTACTGGCCATGTTGGGAGGAGGCCTATTGGGACTTGGGGGGCTTTATTTTTGGCGCCGTCGATTGACGGCCGTCAGCGCAATCCTCCCCTTCCTTCTTGGATTCCTACAGACCCCCAAGGTAGAGTATAGTATTTGGACACTTGGCTGGTTTTTTCTCAAGGTTGGTTCGGTTCTCTACGGAAGTGGTTACGTCCTGATCGCATTCCTGGAGGGTGGTTTGGTGCAAACCTATGGCTGGTTGACTGAGCAGCAACTGTTGGATGCAATTGCTATCGGCCAGTTTACCCCTGGACCCGTTCTTAGCACAGCTACATTTATCGGAGTATTCCTGGACGGCTGGCAGGGTGGATTGATTGCCACCATTGCAATCTTTCTGCCGTCGTTTGTTTTCGTCAGCATTCTAAACCCGCTCATTCCCCGCCTGCGTAAATCAACCTTAATGGGGTCATTTCTGGATGCCGTAAATGTCAGCGCAGTTGCACTGATGCTTGTAGTCACGGTACGGCTGGGGCTCAGCGTGTTGACTGGCTGGGCATCTGTTGTGATCTTCTTACTGGCGGCGGTTGCGGGCCTGCGCTTTAAGGTCAATGCCGTTTGGCTGGTCGCAGGTGGTGCCCTGCTTGGGCTGTTAATGATTTGATTGAAGTTAACTTTGACATTTCCCCAACGATATACTCTCAGAACTTAATCGGTCGGATTCTGTATCTTGTTGGTCAGCACTATTCTCTTGGCATCAAACATCTGTTGATGCTTATTCGTATAAAGGCTGTGAAAAGCGTAGTAACGATTTGATGGATATGTTTTGCGCTTTGGGCTCCTGAGTTATCATCATATCGGTGGATCTCACAAATATAACATGTGCTGAACATGCATAACGATAAATTGCATCTCTCTGATTTATCTATATCAAATTTCCGGGGGATTCATCACCTTTCGATTAAAAAACTGGGACGGGTTACCCTGATTACTGGTCTAAACGGAGTTGGTAAGACAACAGTTCTTGAGGCAGTGCGGGTGTACGCGACTCGTGGGGATCAGGATGTGTTTCGAACATTACTCTATTCGAGAGATGAACTCGTGGAGGCCCCTGACGAAGACCGGGATCTTATAATGTTTCCTGATTACTCAGCTCTCTTCTTCGGTAGACATGCCACTCCTAGTCAATCTATTTCAATTGGCCCCCTATCTGGCAAAGATTGCCTCAAAATTGAAGTGGTAGATGTAAAAGACCTGCCCGAGCCCCAGCAAGATCTTTTTTCCAAGCTTAATTCTGAAGCGAATCAGGCCTTGAAGGTTGTACACCGCGACGCACAATCGGTACTCCCCTGGCTCGCCGGTATTCATCATGTCCCGAGAGCACTGCGACGGATGAGACTCAGTCGCCAAGACATGTCGGATCCAATTAATTGTGAATCATTAGGCCCAGGGCTCTTGGATAATTATGTCCTCGCAAGCTATTGGGATAAGGTCGTCCTGACTCCACAAGAAGCCCTTGCTTTGGAAGCTCTCAACCTAACGGGACAAAAAATAGATCGTGTTGCAGCAATCGGAGAGGATAGTAGACGATACGGTAGATCCGGTAGCCGAATTGTGGTCAGGATGAATGATCAGACAAAGCCTCTCCCACTTAAAAGCTTGGGGGACGGAATTACGCGTTTATTTGCAGCCAGCCTAGCATTAGCCGTTAGCCGTGATGGTTTTCTGGTTATTGACGAAGTGGAAAATGGAATCCATTACTCTGTTCAACACGAATTTTGGAAGATGGTATTGAAGGCTGCACACGAGTATAACGTTCAGATACTCGCCACAACCCATAGCTTCGATTGTATCAAGGCGTTTGCAAGTGCTGCTACTGAAATCAAAGAATCAAATGGTGCTCTAATTCGCCTGGAGGGAGAGAATGGCGATATTCGAGCGATTGAGTATACGGAGGAAGAGTTAAAAATTGCAAGCTATCATGATATTGAAGTTCGATAGATAACTTGATGACACTCAATAAACCTCAAAAAAATATACTCCTTGTTGAAGGGAATGATGATATGCATGTAGTTTGGCATTTTTGGAACCACCATCATCCCGGATATCAACCTTTCGAGATCGAAGTTAGAGGGGATATTGACAAACTAATTGACGCAATTAGCACTGACCTCAAATCCCCTGGCAGGGAGACGCTAGGCATTTTAGTGGATAGTAACGATAAACCGATAGATCGGTGGAAAAGTATAGCACACAGGATAAAGAACGCTGCGGAGATCCAAATACCCAGAAAACCTAAACCAAACGGGACGATCATCAACAATGTAAGGCCCCGGATAGGAATATGGTTAATGCCTGATAATGCCTCTCCGGGTGAGTTAGAAGATTTCATCTCTAGATTAGTTCCTGAGGGTGACGCTATTTGGCCGAGAGCTAATCAATATATAAATGAAATTCCCGAAGGAGACCGCAAATTTAAGGAAAGAAAAGAGTCGAAGGCAAAAGTTCATGCGTGGCTTGCAACACGCAAAGAACCGCACCGCATGGGTACCGCAATCACAGCCGGCGATTTGGATTTAGCCACACCGATTGCAAAAGGTTTTCACAGATGGCTACATCAATTATTTGCTGATACCCCATAACCGAGTGCCAAATACGAACTATGCCATCAGGTGTGACTCAACTCCCGAAAAATGAGGACTCGTGACTGGTGGCGGCACGTGCCTGCTTGTTACCCGAATAGCACTATGGAAATTCCACTAGTACGGAATTATCTTCAACGAAACCTTACGGTAATCTACGCTGCATCCCGAATGGCAGCCGTAAGGGCAGGAACGACCTCAAATAAGTCTCCCACGATGCCGTAGTCGGCAACCTTGAAAATCGGGGCGTCCGGGTCCTTGTTAATGGCAAGGATACACTTGGATCTTGCAACGCCGGCGATGTGCTGCGTCGCACCCGAAATACCAACGGCAATATATAAGTCTGGAGCTATTGCACGCCCGGTCTGCCCCACATGCTCGCTGTGGGGACGCCAATGATCATCACTTACCGGGCGTGAACAGGCCAAAGCAGCATCCGAACCAAGTGCATCCAGAAGGTCTTCAAGTATATGCCAGTTTTCTGGCCCCTGTAAGCCCCTGCCTCCGCTCACAACGATCGATGCGTCGGTCACATCCGGGCGCTCACTTGCAGCTTTGGTCTGAAGGTCGACCGTGGTTTTGGGAGTAATGCTGTTGGCTGCATACGCTACCGCTTCGGCAAACCCACCTGACGGGACAATTGGTGTAAATGATCTGGGACGAAAGCTTACCACTATCGGCTTGGCTAATAATGTTACGCTGGCGACTACCTTACCTCCGTACAATGCACGCTTGAACCTAATCTCGTTAGATACCACCTCAAACCCTGTGCAATCTTGCGCCAAAGGAACCGAAAGATGCTGGGCCAATCGTCCCATGACATCTTTTCCCGTACTTGTTGCTGCCATCATAACCACATCGGCCGATTCTACTACCTGAGCTGCAATGGAAGCCAAAAGCTCGGCCCCCTGATAGGTATCCTCACCCAACGGAAATGACACTACTTCAGGAGCAACCTTGCCGGCAGCCTCCACTACGTGGTCATGAACAAGCAGTCCCCAACTCCCACCCAGAGAAGCGGAAAGTGTAGAGGCCGCCTGACATACTTCCAGGGTTGAAGTCGTCAGACCTGAGCCACTTGTTTCCGCTATAACCAGAATTTTGGACATCGCACTCCTTAGATCACCTTTGACTTTTCACGCAAAAGAGTCACGACCTCGGTCGCTACTCCATCTTGGTAAACCAGGATCTTCCCTTCTGACCGTGATGCAGGCAATTCCAATGATTCAACATGAAGTTGAGGAGATTCCAGTGTCACCGTCTCTTTCTCAATTGACTTTCGCTTCGCTTTCATGATGCCCTTAAAGGATGGATACCGAGGTTCGCCGATCCGCCGATTCACACCGATGACCGCCGGAAGCTTGCAGGTATGGATTTCGTCGCCCTGCTCGACAGGATGCCTGACAGTCAGCTCTCCTGAGTCAATGCTCAGTTCCTCTACACCCGTCACACATGGCCAGTCAAGTAATACTCCCAGTCTTTGAGGCACTTGGGCCCCTGCCCCATCAATCGCAACCTCTCCCGTCAAAACCAAATCAAAATCATGCTCTCGGATACGCTCCGCAAGCACCTCCGCCACGATGAATGGGTCATCGGGCATCGTATCACACTGAAGATGGGCGGCTTCATCGGCCCCCATCGCCAAACCCTGCCTCAGAGAGCTTTCTACCCGATCAGGGCCAAGAGCAATCAGCGTAACTGAACCTCCATGCTGATCCCGCAGTCCGATGGCCACTTCAATAGCAGACTCATCATGAGGGTTGATGATCCAAACTAATCCTTCATCCGTCACATGAGACTGGTCCGCGCTCAGTATCGGCCTCGACTCGGTATCAGCGGTCTGTTTCACACAAACGGCAATATTCATGAGTACTCCAAGAAAGATGCTCGGATTGATTTTACAGAAATATCCAAGAAAGCCAGACGAGCTTATCTATGGGTCATTCTTCATGATCAACGCAATTGCAAAGCAGACGGTTATACCTGCAAGGTTGTCACTTTTATCCAACATTCAGCCCGATTTTTTTCTATGGAGATCCATATTCCCATTAGTCATTCTGGACCGACCCCGAATTTGTTCAAGGAGACGATACACGAAGCAGAACGAGGCGCATCTGGTCCTCAAGACTGGCACAAGAGGTGAAGTTACCCAAAAACACAAACCGACGAAAACATGGTCAACCTAGACAACTGATAACTAGTGTAAGCCAGAGAATAGCGATTCGGTTGTTCCCGCGTAATCGACACCGGGACTTTGGTGTGAAGGTATTTGATTATCCGGCAGATATGCCTGCCCTTTCAAGAATACTCCGGCCGCTCAGCTACGCTCTTTCAAAAGTTCACGGAAATACTTCCGAATTCTTCTTTTTTCATCTCGATCAAGTTCATTCCCCGTCACTTTACGTGCCTTGAAAAGGAGATGACCATCAATATCTGGAGGCAACCAACCGTCTTTTATTTTTAGTTCACTTGCCCTCTCCCCAGAGACGCTATCAACCACTTCTTGGGCAACGACTCTGAGAAGATCTCGTTCCTGATCCAAATCGCCAGACTCGGGGGAAGATGACTTCGAAAGAAATATTTTTAGATCAGACGATTCCCATACGTGGATAACATCAGCTTCTTGGCGCAGAAGGTTGGATTGGTTACTCTTTGCAGGCTTGATACCCAACAAATGAACCCGAACACCATATTCTTGGGCCAAGAGCACCCCACTCTGATATCTTCATCCCCCGTCAACAACATACAACTATCCATGGCCCTGTTGCGGGCCAATGTAATCATATCCGTCACAATTAGAGAATCCACACCTTTCTGCTCACCACGACTGTTAATGAGACCAAGCCGAACTTTGACATTTGACAAACGAGCAAGTTCTGTGTGTTGGGTGGTAGGATGTAGGTACGCACCATCATACCAGTATATCCGAAGTAAATCCAACTTCGAATGCTCCTCTGCTGCCAGCCTCAACTTCTCTTCGACCGCAACGTAATTCAACGACACATCTTCTCGCTTCAGTTGTTCCCCAAATAATTCCTTGGTCCCCGCTGCGAAGAGATAGCCCGCATCAACAAACACGGCGACGCGTTCCATGCGTCAATAAAATAATGGACAAAAGCTAAGGGCCCCCTCAGGGGCCCCCTATGTAGATTACCCGAATACAGTGGGTAATCGCTGCTAATATACGGAAAACCATTGGTAATGTTCCGACTTCCAGTATTGTATGTATTTCTCCAGCGGACATTCTCCAGACGAAATTCAGTCTAATCAAACTTCGTGCAGAATCCCAAAATTTAGGGAGCAATCAAATAACGAAATTGTGCCGATAACTCGACCGATGCAATCCCGGCATATACTCTATGATCGTGTAAACTTTGCCATTGGTTCAAAACAAATCTCGGCATGTAGGATATTCGGGGAGCCACTAAGCAGCTAATTCCCCAGAGTCGTCTTTACATGCGTTAAGACAATGTTTCTCCGATCATGCCTGACAGCTGAACGGGCTCCAGTTGGTGTTGAGAATGTGGCTCGTGGTTAGTGTTGTCTGGATAGAAAAGTTTGGTGTGCAAAACACACCTCCCTTTGCTTTCCAGTCGTTATTCAGGTGCAGAAAAATTCCAACGAAGTTACCAGCTTGACTAGGACCTCACTAGATATCCCCCGCAGATCAAATACTCGGGAAGGTTAATTCCAACAGACTAGTTAAATTTGCCTACGCTAAATAGACGGTCCGATACAGAATTATGATCAACTGGGGAGTCATTGGTGCAAGCACGATTGCCAAAGAATGGATGATTAATGCGATAAACGCAAGCTCAAACAGCCAAGTAATTGCGATCCTCAGCCGATCTCAGCCGCGTGGGGAAAGCTTTCAGGATCAATTTGGGATTCAATACACCTACACTGAGCTTGACGCATTCCTTGCCAATCCAGACATTGATGTGGTCTATGTCGGCACCACGAATGAATTACATAAGCCACAAACCCTTGCCGCTGCTGCTGCCCAGAAACATGTCCTTTGCGAAAAACCTCTTGCACTCTCACTCGCAGATGCAAAGCAAATGGTACACGCCTGTGCAAATGCTGGCCTCGTCATGGGGACAAACCACCATCTTCGTAATGCAGTCACGCACCGCACTCTCCGCAAACTAGTCCAGGATGGTGTGATCGGAGATCCTCTGGCAGCTCGGGTATTCCATGCCGTCCTCCTACCCCCACATCTGCAAACATGGCGAATCAAGGATCCGTCAACCGGAGCCGGGGTCGTACTGGATATCACTGTCCATGATACGGATACCCTTCGATTCATCCTGAACGACGAAGTAGAATCCGTCATGGCTTGCACCTCTTCTCAGGGCCTCGGAGAGCACGGGATCGATGATACCGTGATGGGCGTGATGCATTTTGAGCGAGGCACACTTGTACAATTTCATGATTCATTTGTGATCGGACACGCTGGAACAGGGCTCGAAGTCCATGGCACCGATGCATCCTTGATTGCCAGGGATGTCATGACCCAGCAACCCATCGGGGACATCGCCCTCCGCAGAGGGAATCAAGTGGAAAAAGTCGAACTTCCTCCCCCTGTAAACCTGTATGAGCGGGCTATCGAATGTTTTAATCGTGCAGTTCGGGGAGCCGGCGAGCCAGCGGCTACCGCTGAAGATGGGCTTCGCTCGCTTGCAGTTGCGCTGGCAGTTCAACAATCGGCACAGACAGGTAAACAAGTTACACTAAGCTATGCCTGAGTTTTGTTCATTGGCCGCTGCTGCCGAGCAAATTCATGATGATGCGGTCCTGACAGTCAGCGCATCAAGCGGCCTGGGATGCCCGGATGCAACGCTGGCCGCGATTGGTCAACGCTTTGCTAATTCAGGGCATCCAAAAAGACTCACAACACTACATCCTATCGCTGCCGGGGATATGTATGGCATTGCCGGGGTTGATCACCTCTCCTATGATGGGCTCCTCAAACGTGTCATTGCCGGCTCTCTACCAAGCGGTCCATCATCCATGCCCTCACCCAGAATCTGGCAGATGATCGGTGAGAATCGCGTGGAAGCCTATAACCTGCCCAGTGGAGTCTTGTATCACATGCACCGTGAAGCTGCAGCGCACAGACCTGGGGTCCTGACGAAGGTTGGCATGGATACTTTTGTGGATCCTCGCCTTCTGGGTGGATGCATGAATGACTGTAGTCCCCCAGAGGTTGTGAAGAGGGTTACATTTGAAGGGGATGAATGGCTGTTCTATCCCTCAATTCCCGTTGACGTTGCACTGATCCGTGGAACCACCGCAGATGAGCATGGCAACATCACTACTGAACACGAGGGAAGCAGCTTAGGTATTTATGATCAGGCCCTGGCCGCCCATAATAATGGCGGAATTGTCATCGTGCAGGTCAAACGTGTCGTAAAGTCGGGCAAACTCAAACCTCAGGATGTCCGGGTACCTGGAGTCGTAGTTGATTATGTGGTCACTGTGCCTGATCAAATGCAGACCACGAATACGGAATATGATCCGACCATCAGTGGCGAACTCTCCCCCGATGGGAAGATTTATGACCTTATGCCTTGGGGACCCTACAAACCTATGGCTCGCCGTGCAGCCATGGAGTTATGCCAACAAGATGCGGTTAATCTGGGGTTTGGGGTATCTGCACAAGTTCCTCGTATTCTTTTAGAGGAAGGACTGTCTGATGCGGTGACCTGGGTAATTGAACAAGGAGCTGTCGGAGGGATGCCACTTCTGGATTTTCAGTTTGGCTGTGCATCCGGTGCTCAGGCGATTCTTGGATCGCCCGATCAGTTTACATATTTCCACGGTGGAGGATTTGATCGCAGTCTTTTGTCCTTTATGCAAATTGATCGGCATGGATGTGTCAATGTCTCACGTCTGGCTGCCCGCCCGCATGTCACTGCCGGTGTAGGGGGATTCATTGATATCACTGCCAATGCGCATCATATCGTATTTATTGGGACTTATACAACTGGCGGACTTCGACTTGCAATTGAAGAAGGTCAGGTAAAGATTCTCCAAGAAGGAAAAGTGCAAAAACTCGTACCCGAAGTGGAACACGTTTCTTTCAGTGGGAATCGTGCCCTTCGTTTAGGGCAGAAGATCACCTATATTACGGAGCGGTGCGTACTGCAGCTATTGCCCGAGGGGTTAACTGTTATTGAAATTGCGCCCGGTATTAACCTGAAACGTGATGTGCTTGGACAAACCAGTTTAGAGCTTCAAGTGAGTCCGTCCTTGCAAATCATGGATGGCAGACTCTTCGACCCTAAATCAATGAATCTTCAACTACCCTCCAAAATATGAGTCACGTTGAACTTGAAATTACAGGGCACCTGGCAACATTGACTCTCAATCGCCCGGAAAAACGCAATGCGGTTGATCCTTTGATGCTGGACTCACTTGACGCTCATCTTGCAACCCTCGAGTCAAACAGCAACCTTCGTGCAGTCATTCTTACAGGTACAGGAGAAAAAGCTTTCTGTGCCGGGGCGGATATCAAAGCATGGGCAGCGTTAGATGCACTTGGAATGTGGAAGCAATGGATTCCGAGGGGGCAGCGTATTCTGCAGCGATTGGCAAACCTGCGACCGCCAGTGATTGCCCTCCTCAATGGTTACGCATTTGGTGGCGGGCTTGAACTCGCGCTGGCATGTGACATCCGTGTTGCTGCAAGCCATGCATCCTTTGCAATGCCAGAAGTAAAAATTGCGACAGTCCCTGGATGGGGTGGCACCGCACGGTTATCCAAAATCATCGGCATTGCCCGAGCCAAAGCAATGGTCTTGACAGGTAGCCCCATTGACGCACAAACAGCGTTAGCCTGGGGGCTGGTGACCGAGGTATGTCCATTGGATAAGCTCCCCTCTGTGGGAGGCGAACTGGCCGGGGTGGTTGCCAAGAATGCTCCTGTCGCCGTACAAATTGCAAAACAGATGCTGGATGGAGATTGTGCTCCTCTCGAATCTATCGCTGGCTCACTCAGTGCATACACAAATGATGGACAGGAAGGTGTGAATAGCTTCCTAGAGCGAAGAGAGCCAAAATATAAAGGGGATTGATGAAGACCTCGACCGAGTCATTTGATTATGTAGTCGTGGGTGCGGGAGCAGCTGGTTGTGTTGTCGCTCACCGTCTTGCCGAGGATCCGAACGTTCGGGTATTACTGCTTGAAGCAGGCCCTCCAGACAGGTCTCCCCTGATTCATATGCCCGCGGGCTTTGCCAAATTGACGGGGAAAAACGTGAATTGGTGCTTTAAAACCGTCCCTCAAAAGCACCTGAATCACCGTGAGATGCACTATCCACAGGGACGGACGCTCGGTGGAAGTACATCCATTAACGCGATGATCTATATTCGAGGACACCGTCTGGATTATGAGGAATGGCGTGATCTGGGCTGCCAGGGATGGGCATATGATGATGTCCTTCCCTATTTCAAAAGATCAGAAAACAATGAGCGGTTTGTTGACGAATTTCATGGGCGTGGCGGCCCACTCAACGTGGCGGATCAGGTACAGTCGAACCCATTATCCCGCGCATTTGTCCGATCAGCACAGGAAGTGGGAATCCGTTATAACCCCGACTTGAACGGTGCCCGCCAGTCGGGGGTAAGCTATTACCAGGTGACACAGCGCAATGTACGTAGAGAAAGTGCAGCTACCGCATTCCTGCGCCCCAAAAAACCCAATCTTACAATCCTGACCGGTGCCGTGGCAACACGCGTTCTTCTCGAGAACGGGCGAGCAATCGGGATTGAGTACGCCAAAAACATGGCCAGAGTCCAAGTCCATGCCGAACGAGAGGTCATTCTGAGTGGAGGGGCGGTAAACTCCCCGAAGCTTCTATTACTTTCTGGAATTGGGCCGGCAGATGAGTTGAAACCACTTGGAATTCAAGTCGAGCATGATCTACCAGGAGTGGGCAAAAATTTCCAGGACCATATGGACGTGTATCTGGCAGCTGAATCCAGCAAGCCTGTCAGCTACAACGGACATGACCGATGGAATCGTGCAATTTTACACGGCATCCAGTATCTGTTATACAAAACAGGACCGGTCACGGCATCCGTATGCGAGGCCGGATGCTTCCTGAAAAGCTCCCCCGAGGTTCGCTCTCCAGACATCCAAATCCATTGCCTGCCCGCATATGTGGTCGATCATGGCCGTATGTCCATTAAAGGCCATGGCCTTACGATAAATACCTGTAATCTGCGTCCACGTAGTATTGGATCTCTCAAGCTACGTAGTAACGATCCCTTGGAAGACCCTGCTATTGATCCAAATTTTCTAGATGACCCCTATGACCTCAAAGTATCCATGGAAGGGTTCAAATGGGGACGACGCATCTTATCTGCTCCCTCTTTTCAACAGTATATCTCCCGGGAGATACTACCAGGCCAAGAAGCGCAAAGTGATGAAGACATCAAAGCCTACATCCGAAAGTGGTCAAAAAATGATTACCACCCTGTAGGTTCCTGTAAAATGGGAACGGATGACCAAGCTGTTGTAGATTTGCAACTCTCTGTTCACGGTCTCGAATCCCTGCGCGTGATTGATGCATCCATCATGCCTCGCCTAATTAGCGGCAATACACAAGCTACCTCAATCATGATCGGTGAAAAAGGAGCAGCGATGATCAAAGGAGAAGCCTAATGGGAAAACATTGGATTGACGGAAAATTCGTCCGTAGTGAGCAAGGAGACCTCTTTACCACGGTTAGCCCTGCGCATGATACGACGGTTGGTGACTATGCGCTTGGAACGGAGCAGGATGTGCAAGCGGCCGTGCAGTCTGCACGTGCAGCGTTTGATTCTGGTCCATGGCCACGCATGTCTGGTCAGGAGCGTGCACAGGTTCTGAATGCAACTGCAGATCTGATCCATTCCCACTGTGACGAGCTGGCTAAACTGGAAACCCTTGAGAGTGGAAAGCCCATTACACAGGCAAAGGGGGAAATGGAAACTGCCGTGGATCTATGGCGCTATGCAGCGACACTTGCTCGCCATACCATAGGGGAAGCGTACAATAACCTTGGTGAAAATAAGCTCGGACTGGTGTTACGTGAGCCTGCCGGAGTCGCAGGGATGATCACACCGTGGAATTTCCCGTTCCTGATCATCAGTCAGAAATTGCCGTTTGCACTCGCAGTTGGCTGTACGGCGGTCATCAAACCCAGTGAGTTGACTCCAGGCACAACCCTAAAACTGGCTTCTCTGGCTCACGAAGCCGGTGTTCCCTCAGGGGTAATCAATATTGTAACCGGGTTTGGGGATCCGGTTGGTACAAGCCTTGCAGAACACAAAGACATCGATGTGATTTCGTTCACTGGATCAACCGCAGTTGGACGTAAAGTCGCTGCCGCCGCCGGGAAAAACTTAAAACGCTGCTCCCTAGAGCTAGGTGGAAAAAACCCTCATATCATCTTTGCCGATGCAGATTTAGATGCAGCACTCGACCCCGTTGTGTTTGGGGTATACTTTAACATGGGAGAATGCTGTAACAGCGGTAGCCGCCTCCTTCTGCAGGAAAGCATTGCAGAAGAGTTTACCGAACGTATCCTTGAGCTGGCACGCACTGTACCTGTTGGGGATCCGCTTGCCGAAGACATTAAAGTCGGAGCTATCATCAATGAGCCGCAACTTCAAAAAATTCACCAATATGTTCAGAGTGGCACCGATCTTGGTGCGCGGCTTAGAATCGGTGGAAACAGGATGCCAACTCTAAATGGACGGTTTTTTGAGCCTACCATATTTGATGGTGTGACACCTGAGATGCCGATTGCACAGGAAGAGATTTTCGGCCCCGTGCTATCCATCTTGACATTCAAGACAACAGAAGAGGCAATACAGATTGCCAATGACACCATCTACGGACTGAGCGCCGGTCTCTGGACTTCGAATGTAGATACCGCCTTTGAAGTCAGTCGCAAAGTTCGTGCGGGAACGATTTGGATCAATTGTTTCATGGAGGGGCATGCTGAACTGCCCTTTGGTGGCTATCGAGATAGTGGACTTGGACGTGAACTAGGACGCTTCTCTACAGATGAGTTCACCGAACTCAAAACCGTTCAGCTTCATATTGGCGAGCACCAGAGCTCGTGGCTGTAATACTGTATATACTATGCGTATCCATTATCTATTTCTTTCAATCCTGCTTCTGGCTGCATGTCAGAGCAGTAATGAGACTAGTTCGGAAAAACAGGTTGAAGTCTTTACTTGGTGGACTTCAGGAAGCGAAGCGTCTGCACTGGAAACGGTCCTTGAAGCCTATCGAAATCAGTACCCCGATGTTGAGGTGATCAATGCTTCCATCGCCGGTGGCGGTGGTTCTGCTGCCCGCCCTGTGCTTCAAACCCGACTTGTCGGAGGAAACCCACCCGATACATGGCAAACCCATCACGGAGCGGAACTCATGGGACAATATGTGACTCCCGGGTTCGCTGCATCAGTAAAGGACCTGTACGATGCCGAAGGATGGTATGAATTGTTCTCGCCATCCCTTATTGATATGATCAGTAAAGATGGCGAGCCCTATCTGGTGGTCCTGAACCTTCATCGCAGTAACACCCTCTGGTACAATAAGCCTGTAATTGAAGAGTACGACATCTCCGTTGGGGAAGCATTGAGCATTGAAGAATTGTTTGAAATTGCCGAAGATCTCCAGAATACGGAAGTCGCTCCTCTATGCATGGGTGACACGGGGATCTGGGCTAACGGCATTATGTTTGAAAATACGCTCGTCGGCACGATCGGGCCTGAGCGCTATCAGGGCCTGTGGAACGGGGAGACCGATTTTAGAGACCCCGATGTGATGGAAGCCGTTCACATTTATGGTCGACTACTCAATTATCTGAATGACGACCATGCGGCACTCTCATGGGATCAGGCAGCTGATAAAATGGCAGACGGCGACTGTGCCTTCTATTCGATGGGAGACTGGGTCTATGGGGAATTAGTCCGTGATGGCCTGAGGGAAAACATTGACTTTGGCTGGGTTGCCCATCCTGGGACAGAAGGGGTTCATATACTAGTGACTGATGGATTCACCTTCGCCGAAAATGCACCTCACCCGGAAGAAACCCTCAATATGCTCCGAATCATGGGAGATCGTGTTGTTCAAGAGGATTTCAATCTCATCAAGGGATCTATTTGTGCACGCAACGACTGCGATCGTTCCCGCTTCGGTCCGTACCTGCAGTGGACGATGGATGAATACGCCAAGAGCGTTTCTGTGCCAACGGTCATCCACGGTTCAGCTGCACCGGCAGATTTTCAGCAGTCACTCAACGACGCATTAACGGACTTTGTTGTACGGCGCGATGTGGTGGCTTTCACTGAAATGCTAGCGCGCGAAGCAAAAGCATCCGGGTTTGGCATGTAACGCATGATCCATACTTGCTGGCTGTCCCGACATAAAGGAATTCTCATCCTGCTGCCATCGCTTCTATTGACAGCCATCTTTATCTATGGGTTTATCGGGACAAGCTTCTTTTTTTCGCTCACAAACTGGCGTACTCTTGCTGTAGACTTATCTCTGCGTGACCCGCTTTGGCAAACGTATGCAGATATGCTGGCGATGCCACGCTTCCAGGCGGATCTAAGGAATACGCTCGTATTCACGGTGCTTTTTATTGGGCTGGCAATCAGCATTGGCCTTGGGCTTGCAATCCTGTTGGACCGCCAAATTGCCGGCAAGGGGTTCTTTCGCAATACGTTTCTCTTCCCCTACGCCCTGTCTTTTATCGTAACCGGGGTTGTATGGCGATGGATTTTCAACCCTGAGACCGGGATCAACCTGTTCTTCAACTTTCTCGGAATTAACCGTGCCCTGGAAGCTGCCGGCATGGATCCTTTAGCTCCTGGCTGGACAACTGACCCTACGGTGGTTTTTTCGGTCAATCAACTCCTGTCACAAATTTGGCCGGGCGGTATGACTTTCCAGATTGAATGGGGAATTCCGGTAGCGCTCATCCCGGTAGCCATTGCTGCCACCTGGCAGTTATCTGGATTTGTCATGGCCATGTATCTCGGAGGACTTGGGAGCATCAGCCCACAAGTCAGAGATGCGGCTCGCATTGATGGTGCGGGAGAGTTGAGGCTCTACCGATCTGTGATCATTCCCATGCTGAACCCTATCACGATCTCCACAGTGATTATTCTGCTGCATGTTTCACTGAAGATTTTTGACTTGGTTTTTGCCATGTCTGGGGTTGGGCCTGGCTTTGCCACCGACGTTCCGGCAATTTTCGTATTCGAGATGATGTTCAAAGCGGCCCGTTACAATCTTGGGGCTGCGGCTTCGATCGTGATGTTGGTTGCATCTTCTCTGATCATTGTCCCTTACCTCGTCCACACATTCAAAAACCGTGAATCATGAGTTTCAAACGTGGACTTCTATGGTTTGGGTTGGGGCTTGCCGTGATTCTGTACCTGTTACCGATTTACGTGATGCTCGTCAACAGTTTCAGGGATGCATCCAGCGTCAGTCTGGCAACGATGTGGCAGCTTCCCAGTCAGATCTCCGTAGAGGGATTTGCAGAGGCATGGAATATGCTTTCTCCCAACCTGAAGAATAGCCTCTTCATGGTGATTCCCGCGGCCCTCTTATCGTCGATCATTGGGGCGCTGAATGGCTATATTTTCTCGAAGTGGCGCTTTCGTGGATCCGAGATTCTTTTCGCCCTCTTGCTTTTTGGCTTCTTTATCCCCTATCAGGCCATCCTGCTCCCCTTGGTACGTTTTCTTCAATGGATTGACCTGTATGGCACGCTCCCTGGATTAGTCCTCACTCATGTCGTTTATGGGGTTTCTGTAACGACACTCATTTTCAGGAATTTTTATATCAATATTCCTGGCTCGATCGTGGAAGCAGCAACCGTTGATGGTGCGGGTATCATTGAAGCCTTCTGGCGCGTCATTCTCCCCCTGTCTTTACCCGCGTTTGCGGTTGCGTTAATCTTTCAGTTCACCAATATTTGGAACGACTTCCTTTTCGGAATCACGGTGGTTCCAAACCCTCAATCCCAACCGGTAACAATTGCACTGAACAATCTATCTGGATCTTTTTCTGTGGATTGGAATGTTGTTATGGCGGGCGCAATCGTAGCCGCGTTGCCTACGGCCCTTGTTTATATCGGACTGGGTAAGCTCTTTGTGCGGGGGTTGGTTTCTGGAGCGGTGAAGGCATAATTTATTTGGGAGATGTGGGGAAAAACTGTACTCACATGTAAGTGAACGTCAATCTACATCAAACACAGAGAGCAAAGAAGGGTAAGCTCTACACTCAACTGGAGGACCCCCTGATAACGAACTAAGACAATATCGAATGTACTTCAAGGACAAGGGTGTCTATTGGAACTGCGATAACCCGCTGAAACCATGAAGATCCCGCTTGCATGGTCTCTCCACTTAAATCGTTTTGTGTCTCCGCAAGAAGTGGAAAGGGGTTTGAAATGTAGATGTATCTGCCTTGATTGTACCCAAAAGGTTATTTGCAAACAGGGGGAGAAGAAAGTCTGGCATTTTGCGCATCAATCAAATTCTGACTGCCGTGGAGAGGGCATGATCCATCGGTTAGCCAAAGATGTATTAGAGCAATCTGTAGGCAAAAGAATACTTCGATTGGGGCTTAGGGAAATTGATTTTGGTACAATTTGCAAGATTGATCTTGAAGTACCGATGCCCAAAGCGGATAAACGTATAGATGCGGGAGTCACACTGCTACTCCCCAATGGGGAGACGCAGAAAGTCGTGCTTGAAGTCTGCGTTTCCAATCCTAAGAGCAAAGCCTACATTCGAGACATGTCTACAGCATACAAAAGAACGCCGATTTTAGAGTTAATTGTAGATCCATCTCTTTTTTTTGGGGCAGCATCCGCGCAGCAAGCAATGCAGAAATTACTATTAGAAAACGAAAATAATTCTTGTCCTAGGAAGTGGTTATATAGATGGAAATATCATTTATCAAATCGAGTATGTCGAAAATGTGGAAAGGAAAAACAAGCAAAAGACAAGACGTGCTGGGATTGTGTCCCCCGCAGATTTAAATGTCAAAAATGTAATGGCCGCAAAAGGCCCGGACATAAGTACTGTTTGGAATGTTCACCCACACATATTGAATGCGATTGTGGGCGAATAATCCACCATGAACACGGTTGTTTACCATGTGGCATCCCTGGGGATTACGTTTGTGAATGTGGTAATGAAAAAGGCAAAGATTATGAGTCTTGTTACAACTGCGCGAGTTTTGGCTATGGAGACTATGAGGCACAATACTAAAGCATCCACAAACCCCATATATGCACTTAGAAACGATTCATTCTTATTCCCCACTCTGCAAACATTCGGGCAAAATTAGGACATTACAGCCGTGCGCTACTGAAGAATTGATCTTCTCTCGTCTCCATGCCGTTCTATGAAAGAATTCTGAAGCCTTAATCTGCGACTTCCTTCGCATTCTTCACATCGGGTTACAGTTTACAGGATAAACCCCATATATTTGATCACCAGTAGGAGATAATTTACGAGGGGTCAAGCTATGATAGATTTTGACATCATCATTGTCGGAACTGGAATTGGTGGAGGTACGCTAGCTTGGGGACTTCGTGAGAGCGGAGCACGTATTCTGCTGATTGAGCGTGGGGATTTTCTACCCCAGGAGCCCGAGAATTGGAGCCCTGAAGCCGTCTTCGGTGAACACCGCTACAAACCAGACGAATACTGGGAGACTGCTGATGGGCAGATCTTCAAGCCGGGCTTGCATTATTGCATTGGAGGAAACTCGAAAGTTTATGGGGCAGCTCTGCCCAGATTCCGGCAGGAAGATTTCAGGGAGTTAGAATATGAGGAGGGTACGAGCCCCGGCTGGCCAGTCACCTACGACGAACTGGAACCCTACTACTGCCGTGCTGAAAAGCTGTACGGTGTCCATGGAAATACTGGTGATGATCCTACCGAATCTCCGCGTTCAGAAGACTATCCATACAGCGCGGTACCACATGAACCACAAATCGCTCGCCTTGCTGCTTCCTTCCAGAAACAGGGGCTAAACCCTTTTCACCTACCCCTTGGTATTGATCTCGGAGGACAATGCCTGCGCTGCCATACATGTGATGGGTTTCCCTGTAGAGTTCATGCAAAATCTGACGCCGAGGTATGTGCTGTCCGCCCAGCTATTGACCATCCAAATGTCACCTTATGGACAAATTCAAAGGCCCATCGGGTTGTAGCACGCAATGGCACGGTTGATTCATTGGAGGTGTACCACAATGGTGAATTGAAGACTATTCGGGCCCACACCTATGTACTCAGCTGTGGCGCAGTGAATTCTGCAGCACTGCTTCTCAGATCCGATGGGATTCCAAATTCCTCCGGAATGATCGGACGCAATTACATGGTGCACAATAACAGTGCGTTGATTGCAGTCCGTCCATGGGAACGCAATACAACAACCTTTCAGAAAACACTTTCTATCAATGACTGGTATCTCGGGACAGATGAGTGGCCCTGGCCCATGGGTAATCTCCAGATGATTGGCAAAGTGCAAGCATCTATGCTTAAGTCTGCTCGACCAAATGCACCTCTGCCCGTACTGAAATACTTGGCAAACCGAGGCATCGAATGGTGGGTCATGAGCGAGGATCTGCCCGACCCAGGTAATCATGTTTCACTGACCTCCAAAGGCCGTATACGAATTCACTGGAAGCCGAATAACCTGGCTACTCACCGTCAATTACTGAAACGGGCACGTCGCATGTTGCGACGGGCCGGATATCCGATCATATTCAGTCAGCAGATGAGAATTGATACCAACTCTCACCAATGCGGCACCCTAAAAATGGGCAATGACCCTTCTGACAGCGTATTAGACCCCTATTGCCGAATGCATGGACTTACGAACTTGCGGGTTGTAGATGCATCTTTTTTTCCGTCCTCCGGGGCTATGAACCCGGCACTCACAATTGCAGCCCAGGCACTTCGGGTTGCCGACCAAATGACCAAATGACTCCCATGACTCGATATTTCTCCATTCTTCTTCTCTTTGGCTTGATTACCGTATCAAGCACAAGTGCCCAGCAGTCTGACATTGAAGCAGTACTTGATGATTTCCATCTCGCTGCCTCCGAGGCTGATTATGAACGATATTTTGGACACCTCGCGGAAGAAAGTATTTTTCTGGGGACCGATATAACCGAACGATGGACAAAATCTGAATTTCAGGGATATGCTGAGCCTCATTTCAGTGCCGGGCGTGGGTGGACATATGTTCCACAAGAGCGCCACGTGTATGTAGGCGCTGGCGGTGAGGCCGCATGGTCCTCGTTAACGAGAAGTACGGTGAGGTTCGTGGAACTGGAGCGCTTGTGTTACAAGACGATTCATGGAGAATCGTTCAATACCATCTAACTGTGCCTGTGCCCAATGATCTTCTGGGCACGGTTGTGGAGATGATCAGCGCACAATCACAGTGACATTTGGCCCAGTGCTGATTTGCATCGTTATCATTCTCAGCACTCAGGCCACGGCCACATCAGGATTTCGGTAAACATCCTGAATTGCATGTAGAAGCCGGACTCCTTCAGTCAAAGGTTGCTGAAATACTTTGCGACCTGCCAGAAGCCCTCCGCCCCCGCCCCGCTTATTGATCACTGCTGCCCGTACCGATTGCAACAGATCATTCTCCCCCTTGGCCCCTCCCGAATGGATTAAGCCTATGCCACCAGCATAGCAGGCCAGAACCTGATACCTCGTTAGGTCAATTGGATGGGGTGAGGACAACTCCTTGGGCGTCTGCATATCCACAGGCCCATAATCGGTCCCCAGTGCGTCCGCTCCTCCTGTCCATAATGGTTGCTTCTGTTTGATCAGATCTGCTTGCACCGTTGCGGCCTGATGGTTTGCTTCAGCCGTGAGGTCCGCCGAATAAATGATATCATCCCCTCCTTTTTGAAGTGCTGTGGGATGCAAATAGCTGAATAATATCGTGGCCATCCCCAACCCATGTGCTTCCGTAAACAATCCTGATACCAACCGTAACTCTCTGCGGGCGTTGGGACCACCAAAATACACGGTAGCCGCAACAGCCACACAGCCCATCTCCGCGGCTTCATGGACGCGGCTGAACAGAATATTCTCATAACGTGCAGGCCATGTGAACTGATTGTCATGATTTAACTTCAGAATGAGTGGCAAATCTCTGGAGGCCGCCCTAGCCACCATCCCAAGTATTCCATAGGTGGTCACAAGCCCACTGCTACCCCCATGTTCTGCCAGGTCAACAATTGCCGTCGGATCCAGATATACGGGATTGGAGGCAAAGACCATCCCTGCGGTGTGTGCAACCCCGTGATCTACAGGAAGAAGGCTCAAATACCCGGTCCCAGCTAAACGCCCCGCTCCATATAATCTCTCAAGCGCTCTCACCACGCGCGGAGGGCGATCAGAAATGGCCCCAGCCGTCTCAAAAAAATCAGGTCCAGGAGATCTGATCAGGGAAGCAGGTATGTGCTGACACCGATGCTGAAGTAGATCAGTTGCCTCGCCCCCAAGAATTGCAGTAATGTCTATCATCTCGGAGTAATCGTCATCTCTGCAAGCCGTACGGACCAACGCTCGGCCGACTGGTCATATCAGCCCGAATCACGGGGACGGTACCCATTCCAGGCATCTGCCAGAAGTAATGGAGCGGCCCAAGCCGATTTTCGAAGCACTCCTGGTTCCCCTTACAGTTCGTCCAATTGTTGAATGATTCCAGCAAGATCACTCTGCAACCGTGCAAGACGCTCATATGCATCTTTTCCAGGACGAAAATCCCCTTGGGATGTAAAGCCAGAAAGATATCTCAACTGATCAATGAGCATGGGCTGAGGATAGCTGTCCCCGACCGCGGTTACAAGCAGTGCTCGCAGTTGCTTTGCAGTCTTTCTCGCAGCTTTATCCTCAGTGTCTTTGATAAGTGCATCAATCCTCTGAACTGCGGCAGCAGCATCACCGCGGGCCTTCATGAGCTCCACCCCAAATTCAAACTGTGCCTGGAGATCACTCTGTTTGACATTATCCGCAGCTACACGCGGATCAATCAGAAGTACGGCTTCCTGAGTGAAGGTTTCTCCATCCACATTCAGACGCACTTGATAGGTGCCTGGCGGTACCAGCGGCCCTTGTAGATTCCGAAGACCGGGACCACTTAATCCCGAGTGACGCATATCCCATGTATATCTGTGCATACCCGAAGCACGCTCAAGCGCAGATGCGGGAGCACGCAGTCTCGGAGGAGCACGCATCCCCTGAACTGCGGCCAGCTCAGGCTGATACTCCTCCGCTTCAATTGTTCGGATGATCTTTCCTTCAGGGTCCAAAATATCCAATGTTACGTCTCCTATCTGCTCCTCTTTGAAGTAGTAATCAATGACCACACCAGATCGGGGATAGGAGGGTGCAGCACTGCCACCGGAACTTGAATTATACCTCACTCGATACGTATCCCGTATTGGAAACAAATAAGCATCTGAATTCACGATGTCCGGAGTGACATGATGCAGAGCAGTAATATTATCCAGGATCCAAAACCCTCGACCCATGGTTGACAAGACCAAATCCTCACGATGAACCTTCAAATCTGTAATTGGCGTCACGGGTAGGCTCTGTTGGAATTTTTTCCAAGTTTTGCCATCATCAAATGAGATAAACAAGCCAAACTCGGTTCCTGCATACAGTAGTCCTTTTCTTCCTGGATCCTCTCGAATGACGCGCGTCGGATAATCATGCGGGATCCCATTTTTCCCGTCCGTTAATCTCGTCCAAGTTGCCCCAAAATCGTCCGTCCGGTAGATATAGGGCTCAAAATCTCCAAGTAAATACCGATACCCAGCCACATATGCCTTACCCTCGGCGTGGGGGGAGGGATCAATGGTTTGAATCCGCCCTTCGGGTGGCATATCTGGTGGGGTCACGTTGGTCCATGTCTGTCCACCATTCTGCGTCACATGCACTGGACCATCATTGGCCCCAGTCCAGATGACGTTCCCATTAATCGGAGAGACCTCAATCACATAGAGCGCACTGTAGTGTTCTTCTCCAGTGATATCTCTCGTAATTGGGCTACCACTGATTACCTGACGCTCGGACCTGAACGCAGTCAGGTCATCACTGATCGTCTCCCAAGTGCGCCCCTCATCCGTTGTACGGTGCACAAACTGGGATCCATGGTAAATAACACTGGGGTCGTGGGGGGAGATTTCAATCGGAACTACCCGCTGAAAGCGATACGGCAACTCACGCGGATTCACACCATACATGTTGACGCCCCCAACATAATAGGACTGCTGCTGCCCGGTGGCACGGTTATAGCGTCTGAAGGTGCCTTTACAATTGCTGTAGACGATCATTGGATCCACCGGATGAGGGACCGATGGCCCCGTTTCACATCCTCCGATCGCTTCCCAGTGTGCGGTAACTCCCCCTGGGCGAAAATCTGGGGGTAAGCTTGGAACGGCAATCGTAGAGTTGTCCTGCTGCCCTGCATATGCCCAATATGGAAACCGTTCATCCACATCAACCTGATAGAGCTCAGCTGTGGGTTGATTATGCTGCGAGGACCATGTTCTGCCACCATCCCGTGTAACATTTGCCCCGCCATCGTTCGACTGAACGATGATGAGCGGATCATCGGGATTGATCCACATATCATGATTATCCCCATGTGGAGTCCCGACTCTCGTCCACTCCTGCCCTCCATTCTCTGAGCGCCAAAGCGCAAGATTGTTAACCCAGACTACATCCGCATCTGTCGGGTCCGCATCTACATTCGTATAATAAAAGGGGCGGGTCATCAGGTAACCTTCCGTGCTGACTACATGCCAGGTCATCCCCATATCATTGGATCGATAGAGGCCTTCTTCCTCCGGAACCGCTTCAACCAATGCATAGACCCGGCTGGGATCTGCAGGGCTTACCGCAAAATCAATCTTACCAATCAACCCCTGGGGTAATCCATCCGTACTCCTGGACCAAGTTTTACCTGCGTCACGCGAGACATAAATCCCGTTTTCAGAGCCATCATCTCCACTGATGATCGTCCAGGGTTTGCGTTCCGCTCTCCATAATGCAGCGTAGATAACATCTGAATTCTCCGGTGCAAGCTCAAGGTCTACTGCCCCCGTCCGCTCTGAAATAAACAGTACATGCTCCCAGGTTTCCCCGCCATCAATGGACTTAAATACGCCACGCTCTGGATTTGAGCCAAATGGATTCCCCAACGCCGCCACATAGACAACCTGTGGATTGGTCGGATGGATGACGACCGAACCAATCTGGCCTGCATCCCGAAGCCCAATATGCATCCACGACTCGCCACCATTCACGGACTTGTACATCCCCCGACCGATGATCACATTGCTGCGAATCCCATCTGATCCCGTTCCCACATAAACAACCTGGGGATTACTGTCGGCTACATCAATAGAACCGATTGAACCGGTTTCAAAATATCCATCGGAAATATTTTCCCAACTTGCTCCATAATCTGTCGTCTTCCAGACTCCTCCCCCCGTTGCCCCCATGTAAAATGTCTCAGGGGTATCTCTATGCCCGGTTACCGTGGTCACTCTCCCTCCACGTGACGGGCCGATATAGCGAAACTCCAAATCGTCGAAGAGCTCTGCCGTTTGTGCTTCAGCTGTAGCACTCAAATGTATCCAGCCAAGTCCAAAAAGCAGAATGGCAATGTACCTGTTTATCAACATAATTCTATTCCAGTGTGATTCCAGGGTGTAAACTACGCAGTAATTTCGATACCTAAATACTGTGAGATGTGGTTCAGGATCGTAATCACCAGTGGAATCCATTAAAATTTTCGGCTCCATACACTTGGCCAGCGCTCAACGACGACCTTGGTTTGTGTATAGAATTCCACTCCGTGCTTGCCCTGGGCGTGGAGGGAGCCAAAGAAGCTGTCTTTCCAGCCACTGAACGGGTAAAAAGGCATTGGAGCAGCAACACCCAGATTAATTCCGAGATTACCGGCATCCACTTCATACCGAAATTTTCGAGCTGCAGCACCACTCCTGGTAAACAGGCAGGCCATGTTACCGTACGCCTGTGAGTTGATCAGCTCAATCGTATGATCCAGGTTCGCCGTGTGCATCAATCCGAACACGGGTCCAAATATTTCCGTCTTCGCGAGTGTACTACCAGGATCTATGTCATCAATGAGCGTAGGGAACACCCAATTCCCATTGTTAAACCCATCTACCGTCCTCCCTCGCCCATCAACCAAAATGCGTGCACCTTCTTTCTCGCTCACCCCCACCATCTCTTCAATCGATGTTTGACTTTCCGGTGTGATGACCGGTCCCATTTCTGAAGCCTCATCCAGTCCGTACCCGACCTTGCGCATGCGGGCGGCTTCCGCCATTGCCTCCGTAAATACATCCCGTGCGTCCCCTACAGTTACCGCCAGACTATTTGCCAGACATCGCTGACCGGCACATCCAAACGCTGAGTCGGCCAGAATTTCCGAGGTCAACCCCATTTCGGCATCCTCTAAAATGACCGCTACGTTTTTAGCCCCTCCCTGGCACTGAACCCGCTTCCCATGTTTTGCAGCTTTTGCATACACATATCGGGCAATCCTAGTTGATCCTACAAAGCTGATCGCCCGTGTCAAAGGATGCTCAATGAGTGCATCTACCGTTTCTTTTCCACCATGTACCATTTGTACGACCCCCTTGGGTAGCCCTACTTCGTTCAGTAATCGCATCAACCAAGCACCGGTCTGGGGTACTTTTTCACTCGGCTTCAGGATAAAACAATTACCGGCTGCTATAGCATAGGGTAGAAACCACAACGGGATCATGCCAGGAAAATTGAATGGTGTAATCGCAACGACAACACCAAGTGGCTGCCGAATCATGTGCTCATCAATGCCACTGGCAACATCTTCATTGTTGTAGCCTTGTATCAGACTTGGCATACCACATGCAACCTCAACATTTTCGACCCCGCGTCGCAGTTCTGCCCGGCTTTCAACGATGGTTTTTCCGCATTCCTGAGTCATCATGGAAGCAATCTCCTCAAAATGCTGCTCAAGCAGCTGGCGTAGAGCGAAGAGATACTGAACCCGCTCCGTTACCGGGGTGCGTCGCCATTCTACGAAAGCATCCTGCCCTTTTCGTACCGCCATATCCACTTCCGCAGAAGAGGCCATCGGGATGAGACTGATCGCCTCTCCGGTTGCAGGGTTGATGCCCTTCAGGATATCATCTGTTTGCGAGGATTCCCATACCCCTCCAATAAAATGCTTTAGTTCAGCTGTGCTACTCATTCTTTCTGAGGTGTTTGAAGTCGAACCGGAAATCCTGATCGTCTTGTTTCGGTGTAATCTGACGGAGGATATATAATTCCTAAAGATAAACATCACCTCTAATTAACCGGGATACGATATAGGGGTCAGAATGACGGTTCATATCGTCCGCGCCCTACCACCAGGTGTTCGGGACACGCTAAACTATTCTGAACCTCCGTGCGAAGGGATATGGGCAATTGTCTCTTGACTAAGTAAAAGTTTTATCGCACTTTCACAATTCGTCCCGTGTGTACAAAGATTCCGGCGGGAGAATTCGCAATTAGATGGTAAAGGTAGATCCCCGATGGTAGCGATGCCCCGTCTATCTTTATTTGTCTGTGCCATCCAGCTTCCGAACGATTTTCGGGAACAGCTAAAACCTGCCTTCCGGTCACATCAATAATCTCTGCCCGAACATGTGCAGGCCACGGTAGATCAAACACCAATTGGGTAACACCCTCAAATGGATTCGGATAGTTGCCGATAACCGTAAAGGTCTCTGGCAAAGACGTCGTGGTTTCTGTGAAAGTCGGCTCAGATACACTGATTTCAAATTTTAGGCTATCTACCTGTCCATTTATAGACGTTGCCGTGTAAGTGTATTCTACCGGATCAGAGGTAACCGCAGTTGGAATTCCTGAGATGGTTTTTGTTGGGGCATCATATTGCAAATCAGCAAGCAGCTCTGGGGATAGCGTGTAGTAAACGGGGGGTATTCCCCCGATTGCGTTGGGTAGCACAAGAGGTGTAATAGGTCTACCAAGAAAATAGCCCTGATTTTCAATATGTTCGTCAAATTGTAATGTTAACGAAGGTGAAGCCCACAATCTGACGGGTTCATCTTCCTGATCCTCGCGGATCAATGCAAGGAATTGTCCATCATTGGACATGGCTAGGGGCCCTTCAGCGGTTATTGTATATATAGTTTGCCCTGTAGCTGTATCCCATACACGAACATGATCGCCATCAAATGACGATTCAATCAGTTCCAAAAAGTAACTATCACCCATCGAGAATCCGAACCAGGAACGGTACCAGCAACAACTCGCGGTGGTACTCCAGTCCCGCCTGAATTGCGCTACTTCCATCCCCGTGGTCACATCAATCAGATCGAAGAATGGTGGTGTTCGATCAGTCCTCACCTGCATCACCAAGTAAGTACCACCTGGTGAAAATGCCCAATCTTCGATGTACTCCTCTTCGCCAGAAGGCTTGGTTCTCCACACCTGTTGGCCAGTATCCGCATCTGATAGAATGATTTCGGAGTTTCCCACCTGGGTCGCCAGATAAGTACCATCTGGAGAAAACTTTATGATTCCAATGGCATCTGGATTACTGGTTTGCTGCACTACCCGTCCCGTCGCCAGATCCCACAGTCGTCTGATTCCATCATCTGCTACAGACATCAAGTAGATGCCACCTGGGGTAAATGCTGTAGAAATAACGTTGGAACGGTGCCGAAGGAAACGTACACGTCGCGTAGTCCAATCCCAAAGGCGGACTTGAGTCCCATCATGAAACGATACGTAAGCACCGTTTGGGGAAAAAATCATCCCCTCTCCCAATCCAGGCGTCTCTGTCAGCAGCCGTCCAGTAGCCACATCCCAAATACGGATTAAGCTATCTCTCTCGCTTGATGCAAGTTGTAAACCATCCGGTGAAAAAAGCGGCGGATGGGGATGGCGAGGATAGCCCTCTCCATCCTCGTAACGATAGGAATGTAGTTCTCGTAACATATGCCCCGTAGAAACATCCCACAAAATGGTGGATGCTACGTATTCACATGTATCCGTGTCGTTCGAATGAGTACACCCCAGAAGATGAGCAGATCGGGTGAGAAGTTTGGTCCCATCTGGTGAAAACGTTAAGTATTCGTATCTACTTGGATGTCTCTCAAATTGTCGAATCGGCAAATCTGGTTGCGCTAGGGGAGATACGAAAGGTATCAGTGTAAGTAGAAATACAGTGCATCTCATCTGTATCACAGAGAATTAACAGATTGACATATCCCTCAAATACATTTACTCTCCTTTCCTGCATCTACTAAGATGGCAAAGATCGGATTTGTACTTAGTACACCCACTAATAAACTATGGCGAATTTCTCTTCGAAATTAGAGAGCATCCAGCCTAGCCGCTTGTAGAACTTTGATTGTCTGTGTCTGCCACGCCTGTAAGAAAGCGCCTCAACCGTCTGGAAAACCAGTACAAGTAATTACGCCTGACAGTGTAACCAATCCGCTCATTCAAGAAAGAAACCAAGTGGACCGTACAGGTGGATTTTATAGGCGTATCCAATAGAGACGAATTGTGTGCGTTGATGAACGATCAGGCAGATACAATTGTGTCAAATTGATGACCAATATCCAAGGGCAGACAACAGGGCACAATTTGCGAATAGAAATTTCTTGGACGGACACTAATTACGCATTTTCAAATTCCTCTACGAATTGTTCCAACTCAATACGCGTTTCGTTTGACGGTCAATTTCCACTGTGTTATTCTCATATCCCCAAATTTCATGCCCCAGAGAACGAAAGATATTTATGGGAATTATGTTGAGGGTTAGCACAATAATAACCTACCCATCAGAGGGAAACAGTAGGTTTGGATGCTCCTTGCACCATTTTGCAAAGTAATCTAGCGGGGCGCTGTTTAGCTTGTCATAAATCAGTGCATCCCAATGTTCTCGATTGTTATTCTCGTTCAAGAGTAATGCACTCAGGACTATATCGGTTGGCTTAGTCAAGTGCTCTCCTTGATACCCGCCATCTTTCCAAATTCGGTTAATGAAATCAACGGCAACTTCAATGTGTGAATCACGATCTGCTGTCATGCTTCCAAACGCTCTGCACAGAATTTTCAGTTGGGTGAGATCTGGACTTTCATCACGCTCAAAAACAGAAAACATATCCTTCAAACTCATTGGAATATGAAAATGCCCCCGATGAGCCAACTCCACTAATAGATCACTGTATTCATTACGAGCAAGCGTTTCGTTCTCCATAGCACTGACTAGGACAGCTTGGATCCACAGCCCTTTAACATCTAATAGAGACCTCGCAAAATGGCGCATGACCATATCTTCGCAGAGCAGCAGTAAGTTGTGCTTTCTCGCAAGAACCGCACAAATGAAAGCTTCACCTGTAGGAGAATTAATGATTTGCTCAACAGCATCAGGTAATTCGTCTGGAATTACAACAGCCTCAATTCTGCATTCTTTTTCAATGTCTGCAATCAATCCTTTCATTATGTTGAGCCGTTCGGTTTGCTCCTCGGGTGTGATAATCTGGCGATAATAGTTTCCCTCATGATAGTTTAGATACATCGTTTCTCGTGAGGAAAGATCCTCGCTACTTTGCACCATTCCTTGGAGAATCGCCATCTCGCTGGCCGGCATCAATAATACCCCTAGACATTTTCTGAGGACTGCTAGTACGCCTAATTCTGCAGCTCTCCAAGCCGTATAGGCATCAATGACGGCACCGGAATCGTCGTTGCTGTTAATCAACATGCGAGCTTCGGAATACTCAAACTCCGAACCAAAACTGACTTGGATACTTTTTCCAGTTAAGACTAAATAATCGGCAAAGGCAACGGGGCCTCCAACCATTCCCCACGCAACAAGGGACAATGGGATTTCACCCTTCAGATATGGGGTAGCCCGGTTGTAGAATGCCTGACTATGTTGTTGTACCTTGTCCAATATTGCCTGGATATTGTTATTATCAATACGGGAAACAGCAACATCTCTAACTTCTGGGTACCTTTCGCCGAGCACCTCACTCAGATAGTGAAAAGCTTGAAGCCACCGAGGTTTGATCTCAGATACGGTCCATATTTCGGTTGTGCCAGAGGCATTGGTATATTCAAATTGGCCGTTAACTTTCTTGCCGAAAGCTTGGGAAATAAATGCATTTGATAGATCCCCCCGTTCGCCCCATAACCTGTCCGCAGACTCACCGACTATTACTCGGTAGGTTTTGTTGTTTTGGGATGTAAAGCGAACCCATAGCCCCTCTGCAACCTCATCGTAAACTTTACCTTTAAGGTGCGGTGGAAACTGAAGCACTACCATCAAATATTCTTCCACAACAACAGGAGAATTAACTCCTTCAATTAGTGCTTCGTATGCTAAATCTATCGCCCGTTCATTTTCACCGAAATGAATTAGAAAATAGCAGAGATGAAGCCTATCCAAACTTAATCCTGGGAATTTTTCAATATTCGGATTCGAGAGAAGTGACCTGACGGCTTGTTTGTCACCTGCACGCAAGTGAGCTTGAATTAGGAGTGTCAAGTTTTCAACACATGTTTTCTTTTCAAACACCCCAGAAAATGGGCCGATTGCATCATGAGGATTTCCACTGTTGAACAGGAGAATCCCTTCCATCTTCTGAAAGTCATGCAGTTCTCGGATATGGGATGGGAGTTCTTCGAAAAAATCAATGGCTTGCTGACGGATCGGATATAGACTGATCAGAGCCTGCGCCAACAGCAGTAAAGCTTGACTCTTTCGGTCTACTGGGACATATCCAGATAGCATGTCAATAGCAGTCTCGTATTGTTTTCGATCTAATGCTTCTTGGGCAACGGAGGTACGAGAATCCAGTCGATCGTCACCTGCTTCCACGGCTTTTATCGCCGCCGTGAAATAATTTTCAGCAAGATCAAAATATTCATGCAACCGACAATACTGTGCAAGGGGAATCAATGCACAGGCATCATCTTGAAAATCATATTGATGCCTTTCTAATATTGAACAGCGTTTTTCCGCAGGGGCCAAATGTACCTGTGCGAGAACTCCAATTGCGACTGGAAATGTGCGTCTGCCTTTCGGAAAAGAGTCCAACTCATTGCTGACAAGATCGGAAATAGTCTGCCAGTCTTTGGTCACCAATGCGATCTCAAACCGCATTTTGATGGTCTCTTGATGATCCCCAACATCAGAGATGCACTCCAAAGCACGGTCAAATTCTCCTTGCTCAACTAATACAGCAGCCACGCCTATCTTCAATTCTTCATTTTCACGAAAAAGGTCGAGTGCCTGTTCACCTACCTTAAGGGCCTCTCCCGATTGACCTCTAATTCGATACGCAGTTACAAGGTTGATTGGGATGGATACCTCCCCTTCCCTAACGGGTCTATTATTGTATATTTTCGACCATAGAGAAGCATAGATTTTGATTGCTCTCTTAACATTATCTCGATCATCCTCACCTAATTCACGCCCGTAGACGAGGACAGACATCTTGATGACCTGTTCCAGAAGTGCACCGGCATAGAGTTCCAATACCTCATCGTTTTGTGGATAAATCTTGTATGCAGCTTTGGCAGCTTCCCACCAATCTCCATCATTACCTCGCTCCATCAGCCACCGCACATTTGCAATCGTTACTTCCTCGCTGCTCCGAACTGCACCAGACACATAGTCAAGAGGATCACTGACTGCCTCATCACCAATCAAACTATGAATGTAAAAGGCAGCGAGCCGGGCATTTTCAGGATGCGCTTGAAGTTTGGCTTCGGCAAACGATCTCAGATCATCCCAGTTATTACCGATTAGGAAACCCAATGCTTTGTTAGCAACTGCTTTTGGATTCTCGGGGTCAAGATCAAATGCTTCAATGAATCCTTTTGCAGCAACTCCTTGATTTCCAAGATTTAAGTGACAGCCAGCAATATTAGAAACAATCCTGAACCGAATGTAATTGGATGCTTTGCTGCAATGCCTTTCCAACAGCGATTCTAGCAATTTCAGCGCTACTGAAGGCTGATCCCGTACGAGAGTTGCATATTCATTGATTTGAGAGTCAAGTTCATCGTGAATTACTGAGTCATCAATTATTGGCTCAAAGGTATGAGAGAGAGATTGAAAAGCCAACAAAATATCATCTTGTTTTTTGCTTATCTCATCGAGTTTGCTGTCTGGTTGATCATCGAAAAACGTATATGTCGGGACAAAAGCTCGAATTGCTTCCGGGTGCTGATTGATTTCATCTTGTAGTGTCTCCCAACCCCAGACACAGACTCGCATTCCCTCTGGATGATCCCCGCTTTTCGGCACCGACAACTCCAGTGCGAGCTTATCTAGTTTAGCATCCTTCGGTGCAGTGGTGACAATGTAATATTCCGACAGGGAAGGCTTAAACTGCCGTGCCTTTTTTGCTTCTTTCTTCACCTCCCTCACTGACAATTTCTTACCCTGTTCCTTTCGTTTACATTGAATTCCAACGATTTTATTTTTGTCACTATTTCGTCGTCCAAGAATTAGCCCATGAACGTCAACCCCTTGTTGTGTTTGCCCACGCTTACCGTGACGATCAACTCCCGGGTCTCCAAGAATACACCGAAATAAAACCTTTATCCCACGCTCAAAATCGTATTCGTCTAGTGGCTTGGGAATTTGAATTTGCATGGTAGGTATCTAACTGATTGTAAATATATCATAGGATATGCGGAGGGTGTTGTACCCCTGCAAGGACGGAGTGCTTTTTAGATGGTAGTAGTAAGACTGGGTCGGGATGCTGCAAGAGGATCCTGTGACCAATCATTTTCTAAACGTTAGATCTGAAATTTCTCTACACCATCATCGTGTGGAAACTCTGGTCCGTACCATATCCCTGTGTCCAACCATCCTTCGTAGAAAAACAGCCACAAAGCAGTCCATGGAATGGTAACTTTCGCAACCAAGTGAGACGGGTGCCACGGGAACACTTTAGGGTTCACAAGGCATAGAGACTTGTCGTCGGGCCAAACATGGGGAGCCATTGAATGAAGCTCCGGGGATAACACAAACACTTTGGGATGACACGAAGGGGTGTATTTTACTGCGATTTTATATGATTGCAAAGTTTCCCCAGGCTTTAATGTGCCAGTAAAAACAATCCCATCTCCCTTATTACCACATTGAAAGTCTGGGAACTTGCTCTTCATAGCTAACTTCTGACAGGCCATTGAATCTCTAAAAGATTTATTACGGTTACGCATTTGCCTTAGGCCGCCCCTGCCGTAATAGCCTCTGTTGTAAGGAGGTACAACTCCTAGAGATCCAATGACGCCGGATGGGCTAACACCGACTTGCGCCTTGCTAAAATCATTCGCGACCTCCTGATATTTATTGCTACATTTTGATACCTCAGTTGGGAACTTCCCGTCAAACAGATGAGGGCCGTTCCATAGGTCAATCGTCTCTTGTTCATCTATAGAATCACGAGCTGTCTTGGCGTCTTCGTAAGCAGACCTCAAGCGGTCTCGGAATGAGGTAAACTGGTCGAAGTGCCAATCTCGAGCCAGATTCTCTTCTGGAAGAGATGGATTGGGAACATCCAGTTCATCAGCGTTGGAACACTCGTCTGCCCATGCTATCATTCCACCAAGTACCTGTACCAGAGCATCATCTACCGACAGGGCCTCTTTCGGAAGAAACCGGCCCGCCAGCGTTGTGAGAACCATTGAGTTTGGACTTTCAAGCTTGTGAAGATCTTTCCAATACTTGACGAGTCGCACGACCCGTCGAAGATGACCTGACCCATTACGATTTGTCTCATTAAACCAGTCAATGTAGCCGAGTGGATTTGTTTTATCCCAGTCACGGGGGATTTGGAGCGGATCGCGCATACCTTCAGGAACATGTGCAGGGACGACATCAAGGTGAAAATCAAGTCCATCTGAGCTATAAGCTACACGGACACAGCATTTGAGGATCTCCGTCTTTCCAGAGTAAAGCGATATCTCCTCCAATGCTGACTGAACATTCTTAAGAACTGAAATTCCACTTGGCAATTGACCATATTCGTCTTCCAAGTCTAAGCCCAAGACTACATCTACATCATATGTCCCTTCTTTATGTGAAGACCGTATAGCAGTACCAAGAGCATAGCTTCCTTGAAGCTTAGAATCAATGAAATACTTGGAGATCCATTCATCTTCTTCGAGTTTTTCTCGTACAGAGTGGTGGGCTGAAATGATGCGATCTATTCTAGTCTGGTTTAGGTTCACGCGGTCCCTAAGAAAATTGTCAAAAGCTTTTTTGAGTATCATGGTAATATTGTTTGTTTAAAATGGTTCGGGGGTAAAGGGAGTTGCTTTGGTAGTCAGAAAACGTTGACTGATTTCGTGTACACTGCATTTTGCCTCTTCAAATGCTATTTCAGATAACGCTTCAACATCGTGAACGGAATCCAACTCAAAACCAACTTGAGGCAATGGAAATTGTACTCGACAATATCTATCTTCAAGCATGAACTTCATGAAGTTTTCCTCCCGATCCGTCTGAACGTTCATCGTAAGTTTAACAAGATCAGTATTCCATCCCATGAGTCCATCTTTTCTTTTCTGAATTATCCTCGAAAGGATTCCTTTTCCGTGGTCAGCAGATCTTTGAAATGTTGAACTTCCGGTTCCAATTGCGAGCAATTCAATATCGTCAAGGCTTTTCTTGAGTCGAAGCCCTTCCAAGATTCCAATTGAAGCTGGAGTATTAGCCCATAATCCACCGTCCACAAATTTACCACGACCTGGAATGGTAACGGGTTTGAAATAAATGGGGGCTGCGGATGTGGCAGCTGCAACCTTCCATGCCGGTAATAGATAATCA